>DMNE01000146.1 GCA_003453735.1 Nitrospiraceae bacterium
TAATCGCTTTATTCGTCGATCAACCTCTCAGGTCTTTAAAAGGGTGTTTTGTTAGGTAGCCAGGGTCTGTTAGCGCGGCACTGAAGGGCTGGGTAACGATTTCGGGTGCAAAAAAGCATTCATGCAAATATTATTGACATCCAGACTCTTGCGACTCTCACGTTTTTAATCGTCAACGACAAGGAACTTATCGCATTGACATAGTAATAACATTAAGCACTTTGTCCAAACATGCCAACTAAGCGCCTAACGTCAATTAACTCGTTTTTGGGCTGGTGATCAGAAATCCATGATATTTTGAAGATCTCCACCACTCACCATGGAGTTTGAGCTCTCTACATTGGAATTTTGTTGCCTTGAACATTCTTAAAGTCTCGTCAAAAAACTCCGGGCTTTCGCCATAGAGTGCCAGCACGATTTCTCTGGGGGTCACGACATAGGATGTTAGCACGTTATCAAAAACCTTCCGCATGACTTTCCCGTTAAATGGGCTGTAAAAGAAGCAAACTAACGGTGCGTTTGGGATGGGAAATTCTGCCGCGTCCATACAGATGCTCTCGATTTTCCCGGGCTTCCCGGTATAACGCTCGTAAATTGTAATATTTTTAGTGGCTATGAGATGAAGTACCGGAGAAAACTCTACACCATTGATTTTATTAAATCCATACTGTGACGCCAACAGCAATACTCTTCCTTTTCCAGATCCAAAATCTATGAATTCGAATTCACTAAAATTTATGGTTAAAAGATTCATGATCTGCTTAAATAGTTTTATCGAAGTAGGGTGATACCCACTGCTTTCCCTTATATTTTTGCTCTCAATTGCTAGGTCTTCAATGAGAATAGCTCCCGAAGTATCGGTGCCATATTTCATGTCGAACGCCCGTTCAAAGTAGTGTTGAACGATATAACGAAATCTATCGATCGAACGACAAAGACGGTATTTTATAAATATATTGACGCGCCTAATTGCTGCGAGTGGTCCTTCTTCCCGTAAAGAATCTAAGAACTTTCGTACGAAGCGGTGATTCTGTGTGATAGTGGGATTCAACGGTCTTTGAACACTTATTACGCGGCCTAAAACATGTTCAGGGTCAACATATTCAAAACTGCCCCGATCTCCGCGAATCAACAGTGTCGTCCTGCCATCCTGCATATTCCGGCCGACAACCCGGTGAGCAATCAAACCATCACTATCATTTCGGTAAAAGGCCACATCCCCCACCTGAAGGGCAGTTGTCTCTATGGGCGCAATGGTAAGAATATCCCCATCTCTAATAAAGGGATACATGCTTGATCCTCGGGCCTTGAAAGAGAAAGTCCCACCCTTTCCGATAATTTCTACTGATAAACTGAAAAACTCCTCTCTCCCAAGATTTACTTCTCGCATCGGACGAAATCCATCACGTTCCTATCGGGTATAAATCCCAGTTTATAGCACGGTACTTCATCCACCAGTTGGGTGCAGAAGTCGAGCGTAAAGCTCATACCCTCCGTGTCCCACAATGGGGGGAAACATCGGCTCAATAACATAGAAGCGGCTGAAGCTCCATCCTTTCTATTAGCGCTATTTGATTCAGCATGCTGGAGAAAGAAAATCTTTTCCAAAGGTGTACCCTTAGAAGAAACTGTACTATAGTTGCCATGCCATGGGGTGCCGTATATCCAAAATCGGTGGTCATGTCTTCGCAGAACAATCCGGTCGTCGTTGAGGATAAGCGCGCTGTCTTCCCATAGCCTTGCCATCGTTGATTTCCCATGAGCGGAATTGCCAGCAAATAGATACCCCCGACCGTTATCATCAATACCGCAAGCATGAACCATGAGACCGCGCCCCTGAGCAAGCAGACTTATCATTAATATTTCACCAAGGGGATATCCCAAAGGATTTGCGAGAGAGTTCTCGGAGAACTCTCTGGGTTCAGGAATACAGCTGTAAATCTTTCCCTGCTTAAAGTCTCTATCGAAGACTCCAACGTGGCAAGGGATCTCACCCGGTAAAGGCACTCCCAGAACAATGGCTACTTTACTATCTGCTCGATATAAGCGCCATAACCCTCCCGAATCGAAGACTATGTCTTCCTCGTGAAAGGTGAAATCCGATATAACCTTAAAACTCACATCTAAACTCACGTCCGGACTCTCGGAGCAATAGAAATCCCTATAGCTTTGCTCTCTCAGGAGGAATGGCCGTGTCCCATCACATGACAGGGCAAAGACTATATTTGCAACCTTAATAGCGACCAATCCGGGCAATCCTGAATTCATTGTGTTTGACTTATTAATCAAGAACCTAAAGAGCTTAGACAGGAACTAGGGTGAGCGTTGCATTTTCCTATCGGGCCTCCAGCTCCTTGAGTAACCTTGCAGCCGACTAATACAACCTCATCGGCAATCAACCTGATCTCTTCAATCTGCGGCTTCTTGTAAGGACGCTTTTTCATATTATTGCTTATTCTACCTGTCATCGCTTTCCCTCCTCAGTCTATTGCCAATTCCTAAAGCCTCTGCCCTCAGATGAGAAATCCGGCAAAGGTATTCCGCTGGTGCCTCCCGGTCCCCATTTTCCAGCAGTGCCCAGCCTGGACACTGGCCGCACATTGAGATGAGATCACACCTCTTGCAAGGTGTCTCCCTTGACCACCTTTGCGCCAGCATCTGCGGCAGAAAATCCTGCCAGCCCTCGGGAAAAGTTCCCTTGCGCAAGTCATAAGCAGGCACTCGTGCCATCTCGCAAACACTTAAACGCCCCGAGGCGTCGATATGAAATGTATTCGCTCCGGCACTGCACTGGTAGAGATACTCAGGTCGAAGAGGAGATCCAGAAAACTTGTCATTAAACTTATGCCATTCAATCGCCCTCTTTTCGTCAGCCACGTCAAAAGACACCACTTCTTCAGCGGCAATTCTATATTCCGCTGGCTGGCGCCCGCCATCCACCCTCATGTTCAGCAGCGGGTCGAAACGAAAGTCTACGCCCAAACTTTCAGCGTATGCCTTCATGTCCCAGACCTCATGCATGTTCAAAGTCAGAACCATAGTCTTTAACTTCAGGGGAAGCTTATGCTCAAGAAGCAACTCGATACCGCGCATACAGCGCTCATAAGAGCCCGAAACGCCGGTAACCTTTTCATAAGTCTCCTTTGTCCGGCCATAGAGGGTAATTTCAATTGAGAAAGGCCGCCAATCGGCAAGATGATCGACGATGAAGGGAGTGATCATAGTACCATTTGTAAAGAGAGTAATCAGCAATCCTTTCTTCTTTGCGTGTGTATATATATCGAGAAAATCGTGGCGGATAAGAGGCTCCCCGCCAGTGAGAAGCAGCCAAAGGCAGCCTTGCTCAATGATCTCATCAATGATGTGCTTCAGTTCCCCATTCCCCAGTTCAGTGTTCTGAGCATTCCAGTCATCAACAGGGCGATTGATATAGCAATGAGTACATTTCATGTTGCAGCGTGCGGTGACCTCTATGCTGCCGCTGATGGGAATGCGTACGCCTGCTATCTTGTCAAGCAAACGGTTACTGAATTCACTGTATTTTGTGATCGGTATATGCAAACCGTCCATTGTTAATTCGTTTTGAGAGCCCCCATTTGCTCCAGATGCGTCAGAAACTCCTNNACGCTTTTCTCCCCGTCTATGAGTTCCCAGATACGTCCGGCGACTTCGTTAAGAGTGAAGATGCTTTCAATATCGCCGGCCTTTTGTCTAATTGGCACCAAGATGAATTCATCTGCGATTCTTCTTGAAACGATGGATGGATTCTTAGATAAACGCCTCTCAAAGTAGTCAGCTTTCTTCACTTTTATACTCCTATGC
>DMNE01000467.1 GCA_003453735.1 Nitrospiraceae bacterium
TAAGGATGAGGCCCAACCCTTGCTCCTGTCCGTTGCCTCTCTCGTGAAGAAAACGAGAAACGAAATTGTGATTGAAGGACATACGGACACCGTGCCCATACAGAGCGCCCAGTATCCTTCAAACTGGGAATTGTCTTCTGCAAGGGCGACAAGTGTTCTCAGATATTTTCTCAATGACCATACGAACAATCCCTCACGATTTTCTGCTGCAGGGTATAGTGGATACAGGCCCATTGCGCCCAACACAACTCCCGACGGACGGGCAAAAAACAGAAGGGTGGATATTATCTTTGTCAGCGCAAAAAATGGAACGAACTAGATCTGCACAGAAGCTCAAAGATTATTTTGGCGACGCATCGATGCTCTTCATCGATGATAGCCTTCTCGATCATGAGCTGATACGAATGGTTTTCAGACGGTGTGACATGGATTCCAATCTGGAATTCGTTTCTTCAGGCGAGGCCGGGCTTGATACCATCAAAAGGCAACACATAAAAGCCGTATTCGTCAACCAGATACTTCCCGATATGGACGGATTTAAATTCTTGAGTGAGATGAAAAACCTGGATATCCGTATACCGGTGATCATGATGATGCTGCAAGGAAATGAAAGTTTGGAACGAAGAGCGTTGCGGGAAGGCGCCCATGACTGCATGATCAAGAGTGTCAGATATTTTGATTCGCTCCCGCTCATTCTTGACCGCGCCCTTGCCAGATATGAACTTGACAATGAAAGGGCCGATAAGGAAAGACTGGTCACCGAAAGCCGCAAATACTGGATGGCCATTTTCGATGCGATTACCGATTTTATCTTCATCACCGATAGCAACGGGAGAATCATTAAGGCAAATCGTGCGCTGGCTGCATCCTTCGGAAAACATCCAAAGTTTATTCTTGGCGCAAAATGTGACGAACTCTTTGGCGAAAGCCCCCCTGAAATATATAAAGGTGAGGAGAACGGGCTCCCACAAACGGAAGAGAGGGATATTCACGGAGAGACATACCTCATAAGTGCCTTCCCGCTGGATTACGACGACGAGCGTCTGACCGTTTACGTCATGAAGAATATCACTGAAATGAAGCGCTTAAAAGACCAGTTGTACCACGCCGACAAACTTGCGTCCCTAGGCCTTCTCGTATCAGGGGTGGCGCATGAAATTAATAACCCCCTCACAGGGATCATCGCATACACAGAACTGCTTCGGATGAAGGTCAGTGACAAGGGAATGGAAAAGGATTTTAGGAAGATCCTTGAGAGCGGTGACCGATGCAAGAAAATTGTAGAAAACCTTCTCACCTTCTCCAGGCAAAGAACCCCTTCAAGAACCCTTGAATCGATCAGCGACATTATCGACAGGGCAACGGAATTGAGGAGTTACTGGCTCAGGTCAAGCAATATAGAGATTCGGAAAGACTACGGAGTGTCCCAGAGCGTCTTCGTCGACTCTCAGCAGATACAACAAGTGATACTGAACATCCTACTCAATGCAGAGCAGTCAATTACAGGCTCCAAAAGACCCGATGGTAAAATAACGTTTGTCACACGGTACGATGCCCAAAGGCACAGAATAATCGTAAAAATATCGGACAACGGCCCTGGGATCCCCGGGGATATCCTCTCCCGGGTATTCGACCCGTTTTTTACCACAAAACAGGTTGGTACTGGCACCGGGCTCGGGCTGTCCATATCTCACGGCATTGTTACCGAACATGGCGGCAACATTGTAGTTGAGAATGCCGAAGGAGAAGGCGTCACATTTATTATAGAACTCCCCCTTCCCGTGAAAGGTGAATGCAGGGAGTTCACCCCGGAGCGTAAAGTTATGACGTTCGAAGAAGATGCCGTGGAGACCGGAAACGAGAGGAAAACCAATGAAGGGCATTTGTAAGTTGCACGCTCTCTCTGACGTGAGTCCAGTATGTTCGCTCTTATAGAGGTCTTTGTTGTTCTGGGATCTGTTGTAAGCGGTTTCCTTATGGGAAAAAACAACCTCTCGGTACTCATGCAGAGCTTATTATCATTTTCGGGGCAGCAATAGGAGGTTTCCTCATCTCCTCCCCACTGAGAGTCGTTGCTTCCGTTCTTAAGAACGCTGCGTATGATTTAATTCACGCGCGATACAATCGTACTTTTTTCGTCCGCAGCATTCCCTGTTGCAGTGAAGGACGATATCCCGCATGTGTCGAGGGATGTCCTGTTCGCGTGACAAATTTCGACTATCTCCTTGATCCGAAAAGCGACATACGATATGTGATCGAGAACTTCAGGCTTTGAGATGAAAGGCTTCAGTTTCTGATGGCTTAAAACAATAGATCCTTAAGGCATGCCAACGCCGTCGATCCGTGCTCCGCACTTCGAACAGGTGGAATCCTTCATTCTGATCTTTGTCAGAGTGAATCCGCTTCTCTCGATGAGCAATTCTCCACAAGACGGACAGTAGGTGTTTTCTCCGCCCTCCCCAGGGACATTCCCTTCATACACATATTTGAGACCCGTTCTCAGTCCAATCTCTCTTGCCCTCCTGAGCGTACTTACGGGGGTGCGGCCTTGATCGAGCAACCTATAGGTGGGGTAAAACTGCGTCACATGCCACGGCATTGCCGGATCGACTGACTTCATGAAATCAGCAGCCTCTTGTAAGAAACCTTTAGAATCATTGTGGTGCGGGACAATCAGGGTCGTCACTTCCACCCAAACACCTAGTTCTTTCATCAGTTTAATAGTTTCACGGACGGGCTGAAGTCTTCCCCCGACAATCGTTCTATAAAAATCTTCGTCGCCCTTCAAGTCTATGTTATTCCCGTCAAGATAAGGCGCGATCAGCCTGGTCGCTTCGGGACTGGTATAGCCATTACTCACAAATACGTTCTTGATACCCTTCTCATGAGCGAGCCGTGCACAGTCATAGGCAAACTCATAAAAGATGGTCGGTTCGGTGTAAGTATAAGATATGCTCATACATCCGCTACGCTGCGCTTCGTTCACGACTTGCTCAGGACTCATCTCTTCCCCCGGGATATCGGCGTATTCATGAGGATACTGCGATATNNAAGTTACATCCGACCGTAGAGATGGAGTAGGAACGCGATCCAGGATAAAAATGAAAGAGCGGCTTTTTCTCTATGGGGTCAACATGTCGGGCAATGAGCTTACCATAAACGAGGGTGAATAATATGCCGTCTTTGTTTTCCCTTACTGCGCAGACTCCCCTTTTACCAGGATGTATCGTGCAGTAGTGGTTACAGAGGTGACATTTAACTTTCCCGTCACCAATCTTCTCATAAAGCATTGCCTCCTTCATGAAGGCTCATTCTTTCTTCTTCCTTATTGCAGCGCTGCTTTTAGTCTCTCGGGTCTTTTCCGTGATCTTCTCTGATTTTCTCTGTGTTGTCTTTCGCGTTCCGTTTTTTGCTATCTTTTGTTGTGTATCGACTGTCGTTTTCTTTGCCTTAGCAGCCTTGACGAGCCCTGCCTCACACTCTATTTCCCCGGCATGTCTTTGCATGACTATCTTCTCCGCTTCAATCCAGTCCGCCAAAGCATCCCCGTGAGTCCTCCCCCTCTTTTCGTAGAGCTCATACGCAACCTGCTCAATCTTTTCTTGGACTTTTCTGCTGTCGCTCATTCATTTCCTCCTCCAAATAAAAATATATCCTTTCTGGATAGGTTAATGGTATCACTATTTCTAGCTATTTTGCAATATCTCACCCTCAACCATTCAAGACGTTTTTTCTCTTTTTTAGAATGCGTAGCAAATCTAATAAATTACGTTAAGGACAACTTTCAACTCATTAAATATACGGGGATATCTCTCACAAAAACCGTGAATCTGTGTTCCTAAGTGCGGCTGCCTACCGGGAAATGCCTTTGCAAACTTCTTCTCTCAGCCGTCTGAGTACCGCTTCGGAAAATACAGAGAAATGGACGATAAAATTAGAGTTGACTTTTTCGTTCATTTTAGATGCTGATGATTCTCTTTTCCCTCTATTGGTATTTGGTATAGTGATTGATTTGTTGCCATTAGTTTAATCTGTTACGATTGACAAGTTTTCTTACATAAATAATTGCTGCGATACTGGTGGCCCATCCAAGAATCGCCTCCATTAGACTTGGATCACCCATAGCAGCGAGCCAGTTTTTAAAAAAATGTTAAACACGGTCATCAACATTCCTACAACTTTCCACCTTCGATAGCAAGAACCCTGACTTCCTTGATAGTCGATTCCACCTCTACCCATCCCTCAATCGTCTTCGAAAAAGAGCGCCGTCAGCCAAGCTCAGCCTAGTTGTTACCCGGGGATACATCGCTCTCTATGGAAGTTTTTGATACGATACAAGCGAACTATGGGATATGGCAAGAGACGGCACCTATGCGCCAAGGGACAATGCAAGCCCAGCTCAGGAAAAGGGGATCATCAATATCGTATTCGTTTCGCCATCAGCTTTAAAACTCAATCATATTATCGTGAGTTGTTGCCGACACTGCACGGAGAGTATTTGAATTAAGTTCTTTCAGTTCATCAATGCTGAAGGTGCCAGATACTCTTGTCTTGGATGAAATTTTCATTTTTTATTCCTTCAACCCATTCCATTATTTTAATAGCCCGATAACAGAATATATCCAGAAGCTGCTTTTTGACAAACAATGCATGAACTATTCTGCCCAACAATGAAAGGGGGACCCTGTAAACAACGGTATCAGACATTAGGGTTTTTCCATTCCTTTCTTCAAAGCTGTGGCTGTGCTCCCATTTTGTGTATGGACCAACTACTTGAATATCGGTGAAATCATGAGGGGGATTATATGTCTGGATTTTGCTTCTCCACTTCACCCTAAGTCCAAACCATCGGATATGGTAATCATATTCTGCTCCCTTAAATACCTTTTCACCCGCTTCATAGGTATCCATTCTGAAGTCAAGCCAGTCGGGGGTAATATCAAAAAGGTTTTTAGGATTCTCGAAAAAGACAAAAGCCTTTTCCCTTGATATGGGGAGGGGTTGAAATGTCTCAAGCTTATAGTCTTTTCCAAATGCAGTTATTTTTATGCTGAAATCTTCGGGTAGATTTTTGCCGTTACACGAGTTGTTTCTGGTCACTTTTCCTTTCCGCTCCGCTCTAACTTGAGGGTCAATCCCAAATCTTTAGTAGCCAGACCGATAGCCTCAACGATATCCATTGCCACAGATTCAAAATCCTTTGATACTTCTGGCAGATAAAGCCATTTCTTCAGGACAGGATGCTTAACAACACCCCGATAGAAGGAGGGGGTGTTGTTTTACTTTCTTACGCTTAAATGCCATAGATTACTCAATAGGTTGCTTAAAGCCTCTATCTGAATCTTCCATCAGCCTTCTTCTTGATTGCCCTAACTGCTTTCCTAGACAACCAACCTATTGCCCTGGTTTTCCTGGCATCAAAGTCCGGAACATAAGGCTTTATATCTAGCAAGGGTGTTCCATCCAAGATATCCACATCCTCAATGTGGAGTATGTTGCCTTCAACCCTCAGTAGCCTGACGATTGACATCCCTATGGCATTTGGGCGTTTCGGTGCCCTTGTGGCGAATACTCCCCTCAGACTGTTATCCAGAAATGGCTTTACCTCAAGTGAATAACCTTTGGAGCGATGAAAATGATAAATCAGAATAATATATTCAAATCCGCCAAGGTCTTTCAGTCCATCTGCACATTTTTTCTTAACCTCAACAGTTCCCTTGATCCCTTTTGCCCCACTTGGCTGTATCGGCATCCCTTTGATGTCCTTATGAGGAGAGTGAATTACCCCGACTGGACTATATTGGATGTCTTTGGCAATCTTGCTCATTTAGTTTTATTTTACTACAATGAGGTTAGGAGATGAGTCCTTTGATACCATTCATAGGCAAAAAAGGAAAAGAAGGGGGGGTGCTGCCTGTCTGGAGGGTGGAAGGCAGACCGCATTTATAACCTTAGCCTAACTGTTTAACTGTGAAAATTTGTGAATAATTCATTAATTAAGAAAAATCAATGCTTCATGATGCGAAAATGTTCATATTGATATAATTAAGTCAATGATAGGTAGAAATAAAAGTTATGAAGTATCCATCCAAGGAAGGCAGGATTGTCATTTNNTGATGCACATAAAGAAAGGGCATTGAGGCTAATTATTCTTTACAACCTTGTGCGTGTGAACGGCGGATTCCTTGTAAAAAGGACATTTCTTGTAATCTTCTTTCTTGCAGTACGCCTGCACCAAGAATGAACTGAGGACACAGGAAGGACTTCCCGCTGTACAACAAGCTATAAGCCATTCTTTTAGATTTGGACATACCATTTTCTCTCTACCACCAAAGGACTAATTCCTATTTACTGTCTTCATAGTATTCAACAANNGCTTATCACGACCCAAAAGTTTCAGCTCATAAATGCGTTTGGCAGTTTTATGGAGTTCACCGTACACATTCTTAATTTCTCGTATTTCAAGGTCTGAAGCACATTTGGCCAATTCATCAGAATGGAGCCACTTTCCAAACCTGCAATTTTCAGGGGAAGTAATCTCTTCCTGAGAGATGCTTCCCTTGCCATCAAGAAACCTCCTGAGTTG
>DMNE01000422.1 GCA_003453735.1 Nitrospiraceae bacterium
AGCGTGAAAAAACCTCCCCCTGACCCCATATCAGTAATTGTCTGCCCTTCCTGAATCCGGAGTCTTTCGATGATCTCTTCAGGCTTGCTCTTTGCTGACGCTGCTTCTCTGTTCAGCATTTTTAAAAAAAGAGAGGTTAACATAAGCTTTTTNNCATGCGATATGCTCACAATATCTTGTCCTGCAATTGCCCTTCCGTGCACGCATTTCGCATCTAGATTTCAATATGATTTTTTGAGGATTGCGCGGTTTCGGATCTAACAGCAATTTTCTTCACCTATTGTATCATGCCGTCGATCCGGTTTCACCAAAAGTCGCCTTGCTTGATAAATTACTGATATTCAAAGGTGACACCAAGACCGATATAGGACAATCGATTGTTGAAAAATTGGCCGTAAGGTGAAAATCCCTTATAGCCTTCAAGCAGAAAACGGATGGACCGGCCATGCGAACCTGACTCATCAAATTGCAATCCCGCTTTAACAGATGTGTTCAAGGGCCAATCATTCTCCTGAGTGCATTTCAGATCCAAGCCTCCTATGAACCGCCCTCCTAATAGTAATTTATTTGAGCCATAATATTCCAAGCCGCTCTGTATGGTGACCGGTTTATAATTGCTTGGATTCACCTGGACAATAACTTCGCCGCCGTAGTAAACGCGCCACCTTGTCCACTCGTACGACCCTACGAGGTTTATCGCCTCATATGAAAATTCTATCCTGGTAATATTGGAATGGAGCAGGTACTCATCACCAACGTGGGAGCTTTGATGATAAAAGTTGATCCGGTAAGATACGGGCCCTTTGCGGAAAGTGAAAGGGAAACCGATGAAATAATCAACATCCACCAGATAATAGTTTTTAATATCAAACTCGGAATAAACACCTCCGCTAATGTTGGCCTGCCAGTTGTAGCCCCCGCTGCTATTGATAAAACGATATAATCCGAACATATCCCCGAGGCTGCCGGCGAATATCTCCGTACTGTGAGACAAGTATTGATTGGCCTGCTGGTAGGGGCGATAACTGAGATAAAAGCGAAGTTCCTTGGGGTCGGCAATCAACGGCCGGAAAAGGTTTCCGGAAGGTAAAAATCGATTTTCATTCGGTTTCCCCGTCTCTCCAGCAGAGATTTCGCTTTCTTTGGCCGAAGGGTCTACAGATTTATCGTCAGCTCCCGCGACGCCGTGACTAAATATCCACATCGACACAGAGAGAACCGCAATGAAGCCGATTGGTGTAATTTTCTGTCGCATAGCGCCACTTTTTAGTGTACGTTTGTAACGTCAATGAAACAATTTCACAGACTCTTATCACAATAATACACTGGATCTGCGGTACCAAACGCAGTGCCCTTAACGAGGCAAATACCGATGGGAAAGCCTGAAAGAGAGATCTTTAGAAAATAGGCCTTGCTATGCTGAAAACTTACTAATTAATTTATCATAAAAGAAAGAAATTACAAATGGGTAATCCTGGGTTATTGCGTAAAGTAACAACAAGTCAAAAAAGCGACATTTATGGAAGAAGTTAAATTTCCAGCTCATGCTACCGCGTTTGTTTCAGCTTTTTACAAGGAGGTAGACGAGGAAACATGATGACCATCTAAAGGGCAACTTCTTATCTGTTAAAGCTTGACGTGGCGGGGCAAAACTTCTTACAGATAAGGTAAAATTACCGTGCTCAATGATAATTATGACGTGAGAAGTGCGACATAATTATCTATTTGGACCATCGGCTAATACGACGATAGCGCGGCCCAAAGGGTTTTCCCTGCCCCCCGTCAAGAAGTTCCTTCAACCCGATTAAGAAAGATGCCCACGATGTGCTGCGGTGATGCATGTACTCTGTTTCTTCACGCCAACCGCAATGTTTGAAGAGAAGAATGGTTTCACCTTCCTCTTGCATGATGTCAAAATAGACACGTGTGTCGATCCACTGTTCCGGACCAGCAACACACTTCCAGCGCACTCGCTTCGGTCGCGTCAGTTCCAAAACTTCAAAATCAGAGCCGCCCGGCGCGAATCGGAATTGCAGCACTTTCCCGACCTCGGATTCTCCTGTGACCTTTTCCGTCCACCAGGACGCAAGCCCTTCCCTTATCGCAACGGACTCGTATACTTGTCCAGGACTTGCTTTTTCCATACCTATTCTATNNTATGTCTGCACGAAGAACCTCCGTTCCATGAAAATGCCTACCCTCATGCGGATGCGAATGGCTTCCCACAGGCCAACTGAACATTCTTGCGAAGACCAAGACGACATCATCAAGAGGGATTAGACAATCTAAACGAGTGTGGGTCAACTCCGCTTACCGCCACCGAACATGGCCGCGAAGGGACGGCCATCGAAGGCCGACTCGACGCGGGAGATCTTTCCATTCTTGACCTGATGCCACTCCGCCACCAATGTCGTTGCTTCGACTGGGGCCTTGGTCTCCAGCTCGAAGAAGACAGCGGCATCGCTCCCTTCCGCCATGATCTTCTTCACGTCCAACCGCACCACGACCTGCAGCAGTTTGGTCATGGCCGCGATATATTCTTCAGCGTTGCGGTACGTTTCAAAGAACCCCAGGAACATCAGGTCGTCGTCCAGATAGCTGCGGGCCGCAGCAACGTCCCTTTTGACGACTGCGGCATAGAGCTTCTTAAGGATTTTCCAGCATATGGCATTGTTATTCTCCCTCTGCAGTCGGTTCGCACGAGCGCCACAGAGCGCGTATCGTTCACACCTGTTGGAGACCGCGTTATGGAGTATTTCCCCCCCAATTGACAGATCCACTTCGACGGACAATGTGGAGTGGCCATCGGCCGGAGAAAACCATTTTTTCAGTGCCTCCGGATCGGTTCACGCCTGAAATACTTTTTCCCGCGGCGCTTTCAGGATTTTCTTGATGCGAAGCGTGGTTTCCGCGCTGTTGCCCTTTCCCTCCATGCAGGTCCCTCCTGCCTGCCTGTTTC
>DMNE01000430.1 GCA_003453735.1 Nitrospiraceae bacterium
TAGCTCGCAAGGCTATGGTTTTTTGATATATATTGGTGGTTACTTAAATTATAAAAGGGGTTATCGACCTTTTTGAGTATCCGACGGACCATATCTTGTCCACTTAATTGCTTACATAGGTATCATCCTGATTAGGTCTTATCATGTTCCACATTTANNTCCTCGAGCATGTCCTTCTTCCAGATATCGCATGGCCTCAGCTGCTTCACTTAACGGGAAACGTTTATCGATCACAGATTTTATTTTTTCGGCTTCGAGCAGCTCTTTGAGGAGGACTAGATCCTTATGGTTCAGCTTCGCGATCCCCATGAAACCAATTTTTTTGCCTCCGCTCTTTGAGATCAACGGACCTAGTACCAGAGCCTGGAAAATTTGGGGTAACTCACCTCCAAGCACGACACAAATCCCCTTGGGACTCAATGCATTCCTAAAACCCAGAATCGGGTGATAGCCATTGACGGCGAGAATCAGGTCATATACCTGTCCGTTTTTAGTGAAATCCTCTTGAGTGTAATCAATCACGTGGTCTGCTCCCATTGAGTGCCCAATATCCACATTCTGCGGGCTGCACACGGCTGTGACTTCGGCCCCGAATGACTTGGCGATCTGTACCGCAAACGTCCCCACGCCACCCGATGCACCGTTGACCAAAACCTTTTGGCTTGGCCCGATCTTCCCTTTGCGAAGACCTTGCAAGGCAGAGATTCCCGCAATCGGCACAGCGGCCGCGTCCTCGAAGGTCAGGTTGGCCGGTTTCAATGCCAACAAATCTTCACGAGCACATGCATACTCGGCAAAAGCTCCGTGTGCGTCCCCGAACACTTANNATGTCACCTCCGAGTATCTGGCGTTTGGGTTTTAGGAGCCCAGTTCCCAACAGGCGAACGATGAAAGCCCCTTTCACAGGAGCCAGGTCCTTTTTGTTTGCAGAGGCCGCATAAACTTTCACCAACACTTGATTATCCGTGGGAGTGGGCTTATCCACCTCTTCTAGCTGAAGAACATCCCGCAGCGGCCCATATTGTGTGCATATAATAGCTTTCACGAGTTTCCTCCGAAGTCCGGCTTGATTTTGTCCTAGAAAGAACAAAAAACACAGTTCATCCTGCAGGGTTGCAAAACTTAACAACGGGATTAACTTGCGACGCCGATATTGAAATTGATGGACAGAACAGACTTACTAACACACCATTATTGACGTTACAGCGTCAGTTTCAGCCCTATGTTGAGCGCCAATTGGATCATCCATTAAGTATTTGATATACAAAGATAGAATTATAGATTAATCCTGAATATCACGTCTATTCAAAAGCGATAGCGCAAAACCGATGACGCTTATCAAGAAAAGCACAAAATTTACAATTGGTCCCGGTGGGGCACCAATGCTGCCGAGCGGATAAAAGTAAAGAATCAATTGCCTAACTATATACTCGATTACCAGAACTGCAAACATCAATGTGATTATTCCACGATACCTTACTAATGCGATTACACCTAATAAACAAATGATAAGGCGGTAAAGGCTTGTTAAGGCGAATAACGCAACAACTGTATGTGCTGCATCTGGCGAGAATGTATCAAGCGGAATGCCATCAGCACCCTTCACGACAGAACCGCCGTTGATGAGAATTACTGTGCTTTGAACGATCTTGATCAGCAAAACAAACCCGAATAGCCAGAGTGCTAATTTCTGACCTTTGTAGGTGTTGTCAATTTGTTGAGGAAGAATTCTAAATCGCATAGCAGTTCCTTTCTGCATTTGATTGCTGGTCCTCGAACATTAGAATGAGAGTCGGATCATTTTTAGGCAAATCACTGTGCATGCCGTACAGGAATACTCTCTTTCAGAAATAATAATTTAAATAATATTCTGGATCCCCCTGACCACAAACCCGAGTAGCCCTACAGCACACGCCCATGCAAACCAGTCTCCCATACGGGCATATAGCGTGGATACGCCTTTCATTGGAACCTGGGCGACCATGACGTCTTGGGTAGCGAGAAAACTGTCCGTGGTCGCCATGGTGTGCCCGATCGCGTCGGTCGCTATCGATACTCCCCAGCGAGTCGCACGGACAAGCGAAGTTCCATTTTCAACAGCCCGGAACACAGCCATTTCATGATGTAAATGCTTGATTGTCTCCCAGTCACTGGCGGGCACCAGCAGGATGTCCGTTCCCGACCTTCCTACCCGCCGGATAAAGTGTGGAAAGTCCATATCGAAGCAAATGGCCGAACCTAAACGTCCGTACTCCGAATCGCGTGTGTGAATCTGGCTGTCCGACTTAATGCTGATCTGGGCTTCCCACCCCGGGACCGGATTTTTCTTCAGGTATGAATAAACGACCCCGTTAGCCGGATCCACGAGTACAGCCTTGTTCTCCAATCGGTTGGGGCTCCCCTCAACAACCGTGCTCATGCCCATTAGAAGATAGACTCCTTGCTCGCGCGCCAGTCCTTCGGCGCGTTGCATGAACATAGGTTCATAGGCCTTGAAAACCCCCAGGTTCGCTTCGGGCCATACGATAATTTTTGCACCCGCCTGCGCCTCGCGCCGACTTCCTTCTAGAAAATAATCCTGCAGGTCAGCAAAGGATTTTTGGAAATTTGCTCGCTCTATTTCCGTGAGCGCCTCGGACGCAAAAAGGCGTCCGAAGGCATCTCTTTTCAAAATATTCTCGGGCCAGCCAATCACTGCAACGCGAACGGTCTTTTTGGATTTGGCGAAGGCAAGCCTTGCTCCTCCGGCCAGCATCACGATCCCCCAGGTCAGCGCATAAACCAGCAATCCGTTGTGGATGATGGTCCAATTAAATTGATGCTCCCATGCCCAATTGATGGTCGAGCCGAACCAGGTGATGAGAAAAGAGATGCCCCAGAGCCCTGTCACCGAGGCCAGCTGCACGAGCGGGCGGTTGTTGTACTGGGTGTAAGCAACGGAGCCCCATGTTCCAAACGGGCTGGTATGAGCCGTTATGAATTCCACCACCACCCAGGCCGAGGGGAAGATCAATGTCGATAGAAAACCCGGGAAGCGATCGTACAACAATCGATCGGCTAGATAGGGCAGGGCCAAGGTCAGGCTGATTACGGCAACCGTAAGCGGGTACGCGATTCCTGGAACGGGAATTACCTCACGATAAGCAAAGTACGCTGCAAGGAAGATCACGAGCCAGATCAGCAATATTCCTGACAGCGGATCGAAGCCGTGTGCAAAGTGCAGCAAAAAGATCGGTGACAGCCAGGCGGCGATCGGAATGGTCTTCCTGCCAAAATCGAAAAAGCGGAAAAAGCCTCCAACGATTAACCAGCCAAATAGAAACATGGTATTGAAGTTCTCCTTTTTGAACGAATTTCATCCGTCAGTTATAAATAATGAGAATTACTATGCTTTGAACGATCTTAATCAGGAAAAATAAATCCGAATAGCCAAAGTGTTAGTTTCTAACCTTTGTAGATGTTGTCTATTTGTTGAGGAAGAATTCTGAATCGCATAACAGTTCCTATCTCTCGTCCAGCCACTCACGTATCTGCTGGCCATGTTCTTGATAATGCTCAATTGAATTACCTCTGATGTAATCGGCTTCTGAGTTATGACCGAGCCACCCAAAACGCCCAGCCTTGGTCAAGTCCTCCTCAGTTACGGGTTCAAGAACCTGCATCAACTGCTCAAACACTTGACGCGACTCATTCAACACATCACTGAGGCGACGCCTGCGATTCGCAGCAAAGATCCAGGCATTGATTCCCGACTCGTCGAGGTTATATGGCCATTCGGGTGGCTCTGGCCAGGACTTGGCCAGGATCGCTTTGAGATGGGCGACAGCTCGCCATTCCCAGGCAGAGGCATGGGCCACGAGATCCTTGACCGACCATTCCCCGACTACACCCCGCAATTCCATTCTGTCTGGACCCACCTGATCCAACAAGGCTTCCCAGCTTGCATGGCTTGCGAGTAACTCTTCAACCAACCTCTTTTTATTGATTGCACCTTCCATGAGACTTACCCCTCCTTCCTTGTGGTGATCTAAAATAGTTGCCAAGGTTAATATAACCTTCTATAATAATTATTGATGGTTATAATATTATCACCGCCTACCTAACTTGTCAATATGATTATTGAAGGTTATAATAAGGAGTCAGCGGTCGTTTCCAGAGATTAGCACTTCGGGATTCTATCCAACCGGATAATGACGTACAGGAGCATGCAAACCTATGGCAGAAAAAACCGCCACCACACTCTCCTTGATCGGAGGCGCACTCTGCCTCGATTTCGTCAATACGGTCGAAGATTATCGCAGCGAAAGCCCATATGAGTATCTGACCAACTTTGCCGATCTGGCATCCTGGGGCCATCATGCGGGAGTTCTCACCTCTCAACTCGCGCAAGAATTAACCGAGACTGCTGCAGGCCGACGCGAGGAGGCGGCGCGCATCTATCAATGCGCTTTTGAGTTACGCTCCGCGCTCTATCGTGTGTTCGCAGCGCAACTGATCAGCCGTAAACCTCGAGCGGACGACCTAGCCATGCTAAATGAACGACTTGGGGAGGCGTTGTCACGGGGCAGGCTAAAGCCTACCGAGGATCATTACGTATGGTATTGGAAAAGCGAGGCGGATGATCTGGTGCAAATACTTTACCCGATCGTGCGGTCAGCTGCCGACTTATTAACCTCTGACCGCCTGGCCCGCTTAAGCGAATGCGTGGAGTGCGGCTGGCTTTTTATCGATATGAGCAAGAATCGGAGCCGTCGTTGGTGCTCTATGGGGGTTTGCGGCAATCGCGCCAAAGCGCGTCGGCACTACCAACGTAAGCATGATGTAGAAAGCTGATATCCCCTACTCAATCTATCTATGAAAAAACAGATACCTGTAAAACTTGTATTATATCGACAACAAAGTTTTACACAATCGATCTTTTGCTTGTGTACGAAGGATGTTGATATGACAACATAGTCTGATTTCTCCATCTTGGCTGGATAAATCCGAAATCCTTGCTAAAAATGTGTTCGTGTTGAACATACGATTTTTTAATCAATCATTATAGATTTTTTGTGACAAAACCGATTTTATCCATTTACTTAATAAGTCGTGCAAGATCATGATATAATTAGAACATCTGTGCAGTCTAGATGATTCTATTTTATTAGTCAATCACAGTTCTTCGGTTCCTTTCAAGCTCAAGGTCAGGAGTCGAGTAAAAAGCCGACCAAATCGTGAAAATCGTGCGGGGT
>DMNE01000498.1:0-156 GCA_003453735.1 Nitrospiraceae bacterium
TCCGCCACTTCCTCATCGGTGACTTGGGCGAAATCCTGATAATAATTCCCCACTGCCATGAAATCTGCCGGCGTAAAAAGGCAAACGAACTCATCGGCCATTTGGGCAAGCTCATCGGCGGTCTCATGTGGGGCGACGGGAACAGCCACGATCAGC
>DMNE01000498.1:230-390 GCA_003453735.1 Nitrospiraceae bacterium
CTCGTCCTTCTGCCGGGATATTTCATCGTCGATGTATTTCTTTGACACTCTCCCGTAGGAGATAACCCTATCATTCAAGACTACAGCGCCCGTCTCGGATATCGCACCAACGGCAAGTTCGGGCTGTCCGGGAAAACCAATCTTCCTTACGATGAGAACA
>DMNE01000498.1:483-4708 GCA_003453735.1 Nitrospiraceae bacterium
TATGCAATTTATCTCCTCTATCTTCATTTTATCACCATTTAGCGGTATTATTCTCTGTTTTGGTCGAGTTCCGTCCATCTGTTTCGCAGGTTGCAGCACCCAAGGAAGAGGCTGAATTTCAACGATTTCCATTGTCGGAAGCAAAGAGCAAAAGATCCGAAACGCTGGTTGAGTTGAATAAGGACAATATCTTAACCTTCCAATGGAATTGGTCGCGAAACAGCCTTCTCATTTACTTTTGGATTATTTCTGATATCCTTTTCCTANNTATGCCTGACAAGGAGGGTACGATGCATATCGAATTCAGCATGATACCGTCAGGTTCGGGAAGCAGCATCGGCACCAGTCTGTTCTCAGCTTCTCCCGAAAAATTGCGAAGATGATGGAATCTCCAAGGGGAAAACTCCTCATCGCGGCGTGTAGTTCAGGGAATGCTCTTGCCAGTTCAGTCCTCAAGAGTTACAAAGAATCTTTTCCCCTGGGTGGTGACGCCGAAGAGCCCCTTTTCCTGCCGGGAATCGATTTTCGCTTCAGTGATGCCGAGACCTGCGTAAGGCTTAATAGCGACGTCAGTGGCTGCGATGTCTTTCTCTTCCAGGGGTTGTACGATCCTGAATCGGGCGGCAGTGTGGATCAGAATCTCATGGCCCTCTTTGCCGCCATAAGGGCTTTTCGGGAGTGGGGGGCGCGCCATGTGACAGCAATACTGCCCTATTTCGCATACGCTCGCCAGGATAGACCGAGCAGATCCAGACGCGAGCCGACTACGGCGAGACTGGTTGCAGACCTGATGATCGAGTCAGGTATAGACAGAATCATTACCGTACATCCGCACGTCCCAATTCATGCTTTATTCGGAAGAATACCCGTGCATAGCATCGAAACAACCGATCTCTTCACCAAAGAGTTTAGCGCCCTCGAGGGGCGCGAGGATGTGGTCGCTATTGCGCCTGATGGAGGTGCTTTGAAGTTTGTCTCCCGGTTCAGCCGCGCGCTACGCATAAAAACCGCTGTGGCACTGAAGGAGCGCGCCTCTGACGGCTCGGTTTCCTCCGAACTGGTGGGAGACTTGAAAGGCAAAACGATCGCTGTTGTTCTTGATGATATGATCAGCAGCGGGGAAACTATGTATGTGGTGGTCCGAAAGCTCGCCGGGATGTCGATCCGGCAGATAATGATCGGTGTTACCCACAACCTGTGCATGGAGAGCGCGCGTGCCCATTTGATGGATTTGCATTCAAAACACAATCTAAGAAAGGTAGTTGTCACGGACAGCATTACGCAATCGGGCGCTTTCCAGTCCTTGCCCTTTCTCAGGGTGATGCCCCTGGCGGACATGCTTGGCAAGGTAATAAATCAGGTCCATTGTGAATACCCTATCGATGCAATACGCGATGAGGCAGAGGTAACTGATAAAAAAACGGGCGTTGCTCGCAGTCTCCAGACACCCCCCTCATCAAATCTAAAATAGCCGCTTCGTAATAGTCGTGGAAGGATACTATGACGGTCGTGATCCGGTGCGGGGAGCACGACCTGTAATCAAAACCCTCGGCCCCTCTTGCATGAGGTTAAAGCCGCGGTCAGAGAGGGGAGAAATGACCCACTCGAAAAGTATCCTCGCGTCCTCAAGCGTCGGCGTTTGGGGAAAGCCATAATATTTTTTCTGCATCTGCTCGTCGTACAGTCCGACACAGCCATGGGATGCCGGATAGCCGGGAAGATCACGCCCATGAATCCAAAATGAGACCCCTCTCTTGTTGATGTGAAACCTGAGACCGTAGTTCATGGGGTAAGGTATGGAGGTCTTTTCGATAGGATAGAGTGACGATCTGTGTCCTTTGTCATACGCGGTGATTCTGAATTCCCCATTGGGCGTCTCATTTCCCCTCTCCCCAGTAGCTATGGGTGAAGAGAATGCGAGACGGCCGTATTCATAGGCGCCGAGGAACTGCTCCGAGAGGTCAATGAGAATAAACTTTGGATCGGTAGCAGATGGTTCGTAATAGCTAGGCATCGGTGTAAAGTCCCGGATATCGTCAAGCCTTTTCGGGACCTTCAGATAAACCCCGGGACGCGCGTGGCGGCGGTCTACTCTGTTAAACCTGAGCACATCCTTCCACCTCTCTCCAAAAAGTCCTTCGATTGTCTCTCCACTTCGTACACGCCTGCATTCCCATTCTATTCCGGCGTCGCCGGGGTGGCTGATTTTGCAGAGGGAAGAAACCATCTTGGTCTCTGCCACTGTTGCCGCAAACGGCGAGAAAAGACAGAATACAAGGATACAGAGGGTGTGTCCGAGCTTTTTAGATCTCTTTGCATCCGTCATATTATATGCTTAAAAGTCCACCTTCCCCACAATTGCAGATAACATACATCGTAGGATGTCATGCCGGGTTTGTCCAGCTCGAGTCTTTTCCAACTCATCCGCGAGTTATAGACCTATCTTCGCGGCAATAATAACATGAGCCCCTAAGGTTAATAGAAGACATCACCATATGAAGTATATGGGAATTGATTATCACAAGCAATAGTTTGCAATTTTAATTGTTTACTCCAAGTTTCGGAATCTGAATTACGAATCAAGAATCCTGAGCTATTTCTGTTTCAAACGGTGAGAAACTGTTCTTCTCTGTTTATTTGACAACTCCTCGTTGTTTGATAGACTGAGAATATCAGCGAGAGGGGATTTGCTTAAATGGAGGAGGTGATAAATATGGCAGTGATGATGCCGAAGGTTCTGGACTGCGAGGTGGCAGGATGTTCTTACAATAAGAACAAGGCATGTCACGCGATGGCAATTACGGTGGGCAGTATGAGACATCCCCAGTGCGACACCTATCTGAATGCGACCCAGCAGGGTGGGGTTCCGGATACTACGGGCGGAGTGGGAGCATGCAAAGAAGACGATTGTAGATTTAATCGGTCGCTTGAATGCACCGCGTCTGGCATACACGTCGGAATCCATATGGATCACGCAGACTGCAAGACATTCGCACAACGCTAACAGGCATGGAAGACCGCGGACTCCGCTTTCTCACTTTCTTGTTTCTTTCCCTTCTCGCTGAAAACCACTCTTTTACATGAGACCAACGGATAGCCAATGAGCGGCCAGGCTGCTGGCTTTTCCTCTCCTATGGACAAGAGCACTGAAGCGGCGGTCACCGCCAGCGAGGAAAGTACAAAAGGGGGCATGCAATGCGAGTGCTTATAGACGCCGCAGTGTTATCGCAAGACGGCTCATCTTAGATGCTACTGGTTGCGGGTTTTTGATGATCTTTTTAAGTGATGCTAATCCCGAAAAGGGTAATACCGAGGAGGAGCCCGGAAGGATGCCTTGAGAGATCTGAATTTTTGATGGTTGTCAGTTTGGTCTGAAGCTTTTCAACGTGCTGCCATGCCCGGCAACAATAACTCCAAGCACGGGCAAGCCGACTTTTCCCCTCAAAAAGGCATACCTCCTCCTTATAATGCTCAAAGAGTGCAACTACGAACGGGGTTGCTACCCTGTGCAGAAGTGACGCAAGTTGATCATTGTATAGGCCAAGGTCTTAAAAGCGTAGTGCAGCCTACTGATTCGCTCGAAGCGCATCAACAAGCGCCGGAACTTATCTTCCCATGCGAACACACGCTCGATTGTGAAGAAACGCTCTAGAAAGATTGCGGGAGTAAAGAACTGCTTACGGCCCCGCTTTGTGGTCTTTCTCCCCCGGGGATTCTCATTGATATTGGGCATCATTTGACGGTTAAAGATTGCTTTCCGATTCGCTCGGCAGTTATAGACACCATCCAGGCTTACAACAGTTCCATTGAGGCAGATACCGATCTCAGAGGCCACACGCATTACTTCCGGCAAGGCTTCCCGTAACAAAGGAGATTCATTGTGATTGCCGGGCGCCGAAACAAAAGGAGCAATAACATTGCAGTTGCGATCGCAGAAGGCAACCACCTTGTCGCCCTTTATTTTCTTATGACCGTTGAAGCCAATATTGTCACCACCCTTCTTGGCAGCCGTTGTCTCCCCATCTCCGTGAATGATGCTGGTGTCTAACTTCTTCCGCTTGTGCAGCTTCGATACCGAAGCTAAAAAAGCCTCATCCAAGCATCCTTTACTTTCCCAGAAACGGAATGTTCTGTAGATGCTCGTGTAATGGATCTCGGGATTGCCGTTGGCATTTTTCTCAATCGGGAGGTCTTCCCAGTTACAGCCAATACTGAGAAGTTTCAA
>DMNE01000508.1:0-10312 GCA_003453735.1 Nitrospiraceae bacterium
CAGGAAATGCCTGCCTTTTCTGAGCACGAACAATCAGTACCCGCCGCTTGTCTTCTTTTTCATTGGAGTGATTTTTGTAACTACTTTCTTACCGTTTTTTTCCTTGTATTCCACAGTTACATAATCACCCGCCTTCACATTTTTAAGCAGGGATCCCGTCTCACAATCGAAGCCCGCCTCCATCTTTTCACTCTTCACTGTGAGTGTGCCTTTCTCGACGTTCACGGCAGTAACTTGACCCGACATTTCCTTGGCGACGGCCACCCCGACAAACGTGAACAGGACAGAGACGATAGAAAGAAGCGCAACCGTACCCCTCATATGCTCACCTCCATTCATCAAGATCTGCGATGCACAATCCTAAGGATATGTAAGAACCCTATCCGATAAAATAACTTTTGTCAAGGAGCTGGCATGGCAAGCCGCCGGCGATGACAAAATGCAGGCTTATTCCGCCCGTGCCTCCTCATGCTGAAGTGAACACCCCCTTGTCAAAGTGGAAGTTGATGCTTCTCCATCGCACTGGCCGCCATTGCCCTTTGACCTAACCGGCAAAAATTTCTACCGGCATTTCTCTGCCAAGAAAGTGGGCTCCACATGCACTCTGCATGAGACTGCAGTGGTGTAACAATGTTTCTGGGAGGAATTCCTCAATCGCGTGGCAAACAAGGCTGATATCATGAATTGTGAGAATTAAATATGTCAGACGCCGATCCTGGTTTTTTGGCAATGCAGTCAGCTCAGGTATCTGCCCCCGTTGATATTAAACGTCTGCCCCGTAATGTAGCCGTTGCGAACAAGCATGACAGCTACTTCGGAGATCTCCTCTACAGTGCCAAAACGGCCGACTGGCACAAGATCGGGGCTCAGTTGCGAAAGGCCAGCAGCCATTTCCGTGCTGACTGGGCCGGGGGCGATAGCATTGACTGTAATGCCTTCCTTTGCAAGGTACGCAGCGTAATAATGTGTCAATCCCAGAATACCAGCTTTCGATGCAGCGTAATGAGGACCGACAACTCCGCCGATCTGTGCTGCGGCCGAAGAAAGGCTTATTATACGTCCCCACTTAAGAGCACGCATGCCAGGAAGCACCGCCTGAATCGTGAGAAATGCCGATGTGAGATTCACGGCAATTGTATCGTTCCAGTCTTTTTCAGTTATAGTATCGATCGAATGCATCACGCCGATTCCGGCATTGTTCACAAGAATGGATGGCGAGCCGAGTTCTTTTTCCACTATGCCGACCATGCGGTTGACGTCGGCCGAAACCGACACATCTGCTTTGACGGCCACAGCAAGACGGCCTAACCTCCTAACCTGCGAAACTACCTCCGTCGCTTCATTATCACGACTCCGGTAGTTGACCGCAATATTTGCACCTGTACCCGCAAGCGCAAGGGCGATAGCCCGTCCAATGCCACGGCTCGCTCCTGTTACAAGAGCTACTTTACCTATCAAATCCTCCATATAACAACTCCTCTCCGGTAATGAGCTTTCGTCAGAGCAAAGATTCTCATCAAATATATACGTCTAAAAGACACTTTTCACCACTCCTCCATCGACCCGCAAAGGGGCACCCGTAGTCGCAGACGAGAGCGGGCTGGCGATATAGGTTACCAGGGAAGCAACTTCTTCGGGCAAGGCAAACCGCTTGATGAGCGACGTGGGCCGGATCTTCTCGAAAAATTCCTTTTCAAACACATCGAAAGACTTACCTTCTTTTTTCGAAAGTGTTTCGATAAAATCACCCACCCCACGGGACTTAGTGGGCCCCGGAAGAACACTATTGACTGTGATACCCGTACCAGCGACTGCCTCGGCCAATCCGCGAGCCACCCCAAGCAATGCCGTTTTAGTTACGCCATAATGAATCATTTCGGCGGGGATTTGAATACCGCTTTCACTGGAAATGAAGATGATACGGCCCCAGTTGCGTTGCTTCATTGCCGGCAGGAAAAGTCGCGAGAGGCGAACTCCGCTTAAAACATTGACCTCAAACAAACGTCGCCAGTCATCATCTGAGATATCCTCGAAGGGACTTGGCTCGTAGCTGCCCAGATTATTAACTAGGATTTCCACCTCAGGATACGCTCGCGCAACTTCATTAGCTGCTTGGGCGGTACTTAGATCGCCAGCGAACCCATACAGTGTAGTATTGGACGTTTCTCGCAACTTCGCCAGCGCTGTCTCTACCGAAGCTTTTGAACGACCGTTGACGATAACGTGAGCCCCTTCACGGGCCAATGACTCTGCTATAGCATAACCAATCCCGGCGGTGCTGCCAGAGACGAGAGCAAGTTTATTGTTAAGCTTTAGATCCACGATCTTCTCCTTTGTATTGCCTGCATCGGCTGTTAAAACATAACCACTTCCGTTATCATGCAATTGTCTACCAGAATACTGTTAAGACTCCCGCTTAAGCCTTTTCTGCTCGTACATTAACTTGTCCGCCCGAAGCAGCAGCTCATCAATAGAGCATGGGTTCTCCGGATCGTAATGTGTTACGCCAAAGCTTAGCGACAGCCCGTAGCTACGAGTGCTTTCTGCGTTGTGAATCGCAAGGACTTTCTGTAATCGATCAGTAACGATCTTGATATTGTCTCCAGTAGTGCCTATAGGAATAACCACAAACTCATCCCCACCAATGCGCCCAATGATGTCGGACTCTCGGAAGGTTGCCCTAAGGATATTGGCGATATCGACTAGCGCACGGTCGCCTTCTTGATGTCCCAAGGTATCATTGATTGCCTTCAGGTTATCCAGATCTGCATACAACATGAATATACCCTTCTTCAGCCGCTTGGACAACTTAAACTGCTGCTCAATCAAGGCAAAACATCCGCGGCGGTTGTAAAGGCCTGTAAGATCATCGGTAAATGAAAAGACACGTAATTTTTCTTCCATCTGCTTCAAGTCAGTTATATCCTTTGAAATGGCAGTTACAGCCATTGTTTTTCCATCCGATTTTTTAACTGGACTTAGCGTTCGGAGGAAATATCTGCCATCCCTGTGGCTTCTATGCTCATATTGCACCGACTCACCTGTTTTGCACACTTTACCAACCATATCAATAAACTCTTTTGCTGCTTTCGGGGAATGAAAGTCGACATATGCCCGGCCCAGAAATCCGCCCTCTGGTAAGCCCAGCCGTGACAGATGCTTTTTGTTCATAAATAGATACCAGCCATTGACATCCACCAAATATATGGAATCATCCGTGGATTCAACCAAAGAGCGGTACTTTTCCTCGCTCTCTCTCAGTGCCTCCTCAGCCCTCTTACGCTCGGTGATGTCTCTTTCGAAGGCAAGGATGTATTTATGATTTCCGAGTTCCAGTAATCCGGCACTTATCTCAACGGGGAAAATGGTACCATCCTTCCTACGATGAAAGGTTTCTGCTTTGATCCACTTCCCGTTCAGTATTCTCCGAATCCGGTCCGGAGCCTCTTTAGCAGCATCAGGGTCAATATCTTTAATGTTTCGGGATAGTAGCTCCTCAACGGTATATCCGTGCATGTCTGCTGCTGCCTGATTGGCGGCCACGATTAGGCCTTCTTTTTCTCCCTCAGTCTCAAAGACGAAGATGGCATCCCCTGCACTTTCAAACAACATCCTATAGTGTTTCTCACTCTCTCGCAACGTCTCTTTGGCATGTCCCTGGTCTCTTGCTAATGCCTTGAATGCTGCGAGCTCCTGATGCAACATTTCCAATTCATTCATCAGTTGCTCTCGTGTTTTCTCTTCATTCATGACATCCTCCGACCATCAAACTGCTGTCGCAGTTATGCTGGCAGGTTCCTTTTGGGGACGGCACTGGATCAAGGACATCACGGTGCTGGGTGAGGGTGTAGCCATAATAGCGGGTGTTGTTTTTCATTTTCTGTCTTGCTGTCTTGGTAACCGTCATATGCTAACGCTATTATAGTTCGTTAAGGGCAAAAGAACAACCTTAACCTGCGGTACTATTGTGGCTATAACTGAACTATATTTTTGTGAATGGTTCCTCAGAAATGCCGACGTAAGGCGATTACAAAACAACAAATCTACAGAGAATTGCAGGCCCTGAGAAAACCGTGGGCGCCTACCCCCCCCTTGCATCTTGCCCAAGATAGAGAATGCGGCGCATCTGCTTGTTCATTTTCATGTCTATCTCCTCCGTTAGCGGAAATCAGCTTAAAATCAAAGTGGCACGCATGTCAACGCCACGAAGTTCTCGTGAAACTTTGCTTCAGGCACTACGCCTTCAGTTTTGATCAACGGACTCTTCTGAAGTCGATGAATCCCCTTTCGACATCCGTGTGAACAAGCTGCACTCGCATCCTGTGGCCGACATCAGCTCCCTCAAAGCCTTGGATCAGCCTCCCTTCAATAGCGGGATGGAAAAGCCGTACCCACGTGCCTTTTGCTGCTGCACCTGTAACGATGCAATCGAATTGCTCTCCGATTCTCGACTCTAATAACATGGCTGCGGCTGATTTTTCAACCCGCCGCTCGACTTTTTTCACTGCATCCTCTTCTTCTGTGCAATGTGTGGCCAGTGACGTCAATTCATCTTTCTCATAAGGCACGGGATGCCCAACCATTGCAGCCTTGAGCAAACGTTGGGTGATAAGGTCCGGATATCGGCGATTCGGGGCAGTGGAGTGAGTATAATCTTTGACTGCCAGGCCGAAGTGACCTTCAGCTGTCTCTCCGGGGAATTCTGCCATGTATTCACCAGAGCCGAGCAGCTTGATAACGCTAAGGGACAAATCGGGGAAGCCAAGCGGATCGGCATTCTTCTGTTTGACCAGAAATTGATCGAGCGCCTTAGAGTTTGGGGTAGCCGGCAACCTAAACCCATTTTCAGCGGCAATTTCGACGATTCGGTCCCATCGTTTGGGAATGCGGACGATACGCCGCACGGACGGAAACATCTTTGAATTCAGATATCTCACGGTTACCCCATTGGCTGCGATCATGAAGTCTTCTATGATATTCTTCGCACGATTCTTTTTTTCCGTCTCGAAATCCATAAGTTTGTCCTCTTCAAATACCGGACGCATCTCAATCGTTTCGAGAGTCAAGGCACCATGGACATGCCGGAGTATCTTCATACCCTGAGCGATCTTATCCTGAATCTGCAGATTTTCAGCGAGCCCTTCGACAGCGGTAACGCTTTCAGGCGCTTGACCCTTGCCATCCAGCCATGTGGCAACGCTATTGTACGCCAGCTTTGCGTGGTTGAGAACAATCGCTCTGTAAACGCCTGAGTCCCGTAATGATCCATCCGTTTCGATCACCATTTCTATGACTACAGAAAGACGTTCAACACCGAAGTTTAGAGAGGTAAGGTCAGTCGATAGCTTCTCTGGCAACATCGGGAATATCTTGGCGGCTGTATAGATTGATGCTGTATTATGCCTTGCGTGATCATCTATCGCAGTGTCTCTTTTCACGATAGCATCAACGTCTGCGATGGCGACGTAGATCTTTACTGCTCCTGTAGACAGGGACTCCGCGACGGTAAGTTGATCCAAATCACGAGAATCATCGTTGTCTATAGAGCACCAGAGAAGGTGCCTTAGGTCACGGACTGGGTCTTCAGCTCCCGTGGGAGCTGCATGGATTCTATCTAGTTCAGCGAGCGCCTCAGGTGAGTAATCCGGGAGCAATCCCCGCTCGATCATAGCTCTGCGGGCAATCTTTCTTAGGATAGTACGCTGTTTTGTCGTGTCACTTGTCATTATACGCTGCTACGCGATTGATAATGATGTTCGTGATATCTTACCATCGGAGCTATAGAGTCTTTGTGAAACGACTGAATGATTTGACGCCCTCAAGAGCTCCCTATCTGCCATTCTCGTCCTTTATCATGCACAAATCCCGCTCCCGATCAGGTTAGGGTTTGCTTAAATCCTCCTTATTCCACCAGCCGCCGCCAAGGGCNNTATTGAGCATTGGCGACAAGCACTTGCAAATAATTGGCTGTGCCCCCCTGGTAATTTGCCTCTACCAAATGCAGGGCTTCCTCTGACGCGCTCACCGCTTCCGATTGGGCCTTCAGTGTCCCGGCATCGTTTTCAAGCGCGTGCAGGGTATCTGCAACCTGGGCAAAGCCGCTGAGGACAGTCTGACGATAGTTGGCAAGGGATCCATTGTAGGCGTCGATGGCCGCTTTTCGCATGAACCACAAAGTTCCGCCGTGGAAGATGGGACTAACGACGTTTGCGCCCAGATTCCAGATGCTGCTGCTCTGTTTCAGAAGGTTGTCAAGGGAATTGTTACTCAAGCCGTAAGCGCCACTCAATGTGAAGCTCGGGAACATCGCCGCAGTGGCCACTCCAATATTGGCGCTGGCACTATGCAGTTGGGCCTCTGAAGCAAGAATATCAGGTCTTTGCCGCACTAGCTCTGAGGGCAGAGATAACGGCAAGTTGCCGGGAAGCCTGAGGTCTGCCAAATCGATTTGCGGCACGGTCCATTCGGCAGGCAGGTGACCCGACAGGGTGGCGAGTAAGTCATTCGCCTGGCTAAGTTTTTGCCTCAGTGGCGGGAGAGTAGCTTCAGTAGCGGCAAGCTGGCTCTGGAGGCTGGCTAAATTTACGTAGGCAACAGTTCCAGCTTGGACCTGAGCCTCAGTAACCCCGACTTGTTCCTTCTCGATATCGATAATTTGGCCGGTAGCTTTAATCTGTTCACGATAGGCCGCCTGGGCAATAATCGCGTTGACGATATTGCCGGATAGAGTAAGATAGGTGCCCAGAAACGTATATCGCTGCATATCCACCTGTGCTTGCAGGCTTTCCACGTTGCGGCGCTGGCCGCCAAATATATCGATGGTGTAACTGACAGTCGCCTGAAGAGTATAAAGGTTGAAAATGTTGCTTGACTGGGAGCTTTGACCGAGTTCTGCCGGAGAGAGCTTCTCGCGTGTAGCACCAAAGCTGGCATTAACCTGAGGAAAGAAGACGCCGTAACCGGCCCTGAGCTCGTCCTGGCTCTGGCGCAAACTAGCCTGCGCCGCCTGCAAGCTTGGATTGTTAGCAATTGCGTCTTTTATGACAGCATCTATACTGGGAGAGCTAAAGAGTTGCCACCAATCAGCAATAATTTTGGCGCCCTCCTCGAAGTGCTGTGACTGACCGTCCGCAGGAATTGTCGCGGCAGGTGCCTGACCGCTGGTGTAATGTTTCACCTGGGGCGGTTCAGGACGGACAAAGTCTGGCCCCACAGCGCAACAGGCTAAAAAAAGGCAGAAGCAAAAGCAGAGGTAAAAGGTAANNAAAAGAGGCCAAGACTGAAGCAAAGTCCTAGCTTTGTTTTCCTTATTTCTGCCTTTGACTGTTCAGTCATTTCTCTCCAATATAAATATCTTCCAGTTGCCCCGGATAAAGGTTAAAATCCTTCGGCCTTTTAAACCTGAATATCATCGGCAATACTCGCACGTCCACCCTTTCGGTCNNAGCGGAACAAGACCGGCAGCACTCGCACGTCCACCCTTTCGGTCCTTTCATTGGACAGTTCAATTTTAGGCGATACGTAAGGCTGTACCCGCACATATTCTAGGGGAATGCTGATGTTAGTGCCCCGTATAAACATTTGCGCGTGTATCTGCGATGCCTGGGGGAGCCTGTGCACAAGAATTTCATCAATATAACACCTGACGCCAATGAAGTTTTGGGGCCATCCCATGACGATAACGGGATCAGAACCTTGCGTATAAGTATCATATGTGCCTTGTGAGGAAATGTAGCTGCCGACCGTAGCATTTACAGCCAGAACCACTCCATCTTTTGGCGCTTTTATGACGTACTTGTGCAGTAGAGCACTTGCAGAAATATAGGCTTTTGTCAGCGCCTTGTACTGGTTTTCCTGGTTTCTTATATCATAAATCCAAGCTCCTGCCTTTGTGAGATCGTACTGTTTCTGGGCGACTTCAAGATTCGCTTTAGCGGTTTTGACAGCATTTACCGCATTATCCAAGTCGTTTTTGCTCACCGATTTAGGATCCAATTCGTAAGATTTCCTGAGCTTATCCAACTGGTCCTGCAAGGTTTTGAGACTTGCGGCGGCATAATCGACCTGGGCAACTGCAATTTCAAAGGTTTCTTTTCTTGGTTCAGCTCTCAGTTCCTCCAGGAGTGCCTTGGCAGCTTCGGCCTGCCACTTCAATTGCTGGGTTGTTGCCAGCTGCACGGAATCGTCCATAATGAGCAGCGGAGTTCCCCGACGTATGCTCTCCCCTTCGGCAACCGGGATTTTTACTATGATTCCCGACACTTCAGGGTATATGTTGATATTCGCTCCCTGCGGCTGGTAGCTTTCAATAATGCCTTCGGCATAGATGCCCTTTGCATAGGGATTGGATGCCGGGCTGAACACCGGGGGTAGCGCCTTTTTTTCAATGCCGTATATATATGCACTAACAATGGCGACTAAAATGCCTGCAATAGAGAGGGAGAATAATATCTTATTCCTCACGCATTCCTCCTTTGGTGATTCCTGTTATCCTGCCATCAGCCATTTTTATTATTCTATCTGCATATTCGAATATCCTGCTGTCATGCGTGACAATTATGATGCACCGTTTCTCATTCAGTATATCTTTTTTTACAAAACTAACAATGCGTCTTCCGGTTTCCCCGTCCAGGGATGCGGTAGGCTCGTCGAATATCAGAATATCGGGACTGCTGGCGATTGCCCTTGCGATCGCCACCCGCTGCTGTTCTCCTCCGCTTAATTTGACTGGAGGGAGGTGCGCCCGGTCCTTGAGCCCTACTATTTCCAGATATTTCATGGCCAGATCCATGGATTCATTCCAGTCGACCTTTTTGAGAATCAGGGGGATTGCTGCGTTTTCCATGGTAGTTAATTTTGGGAAAAGATGATAATCCTGAAACACGAAGCCTACTTTGTTCAATCTGAACTCGGCGATCTGGTCGCCGGTAAAGCTCCAGATATCTTTATCCTCTACCAGCACGGCGCCCGAATTCGGTCTGAGGATACCAGAGATAATGCTCAACAGCGTGGTTTTGCCACTTCCGGACGGACCTTCTACGTACAGTATTTCCCCGAAGTAGGCTTCAAAACTGACGTCCCTCACCGCGTACGTTTTGGCTTCCCCTTCCCCGAACCATTTCACCAGTTCATTGGCCTTTATTGCAAGATCGGCCACATTAACCCCTGAAAATGTCGAACGGTTCTATTTTGATCACTTTTCTTACCCCGATATAACTAGAAATTGCAGCTATTATAAGTACCATGACAAAGGCGACTCCGAGGTTTGTATAAGTTATTATGGCAGCGTAACTAGGCAACCTGAGTTTCGCCAGAGCTATAATACAAGAGGCTAATCCGACTCCCATCCCATAGCCGGTGAGGGCAGTAAACGTTGCCTGGAACAATATCATATAAATAAGTTCTGACGCCTTGGCGCCTATCGCCTTTAATGCCCCGAATTTCTCAAGGTTCTCAAGTATGAAGGTATAGAAGGTTTGCGCCGAGATTGATAACCCTACAATAAAACTTATTATAGTCATCAGAAGCACATTTATGCCGAGCCCTGTCTGGTATTTATAATAATTCGAAACTTTTTGGATGAATTCAGCCTTTGTGAGGGCTTCATAGCCGAGCGATTTTATCTGCTCTTTGATGTAAGGCACGGCTTCGACGTTCTTGGGTTCTACAAGGACATACGAAAGGGTGAACCTCAGCGAAGGAATATACGTAATGGCTCTATTGTAGGTGGTATATAGTGTAGGAGTTCCAAAAAGGGAACCGACCGTGACCTCTGCTATGCCGACAATAACCCCCCTGTGGTCGTTTATCTCAAATTCCGCACCAAGCTTGGGACTTCCCAATTTGGGATATTCCGAATCCTTGATGACAATAAATGAATTTTCTGCAAAGATGTCCTCGATGTGCCCCCGGATAAGGTTAGGTCTGCCAAAGAGACTTGTATCATCCAGGCCTATGACGGTTACCGCTTGATAGTTCCCGTTCCGAAGCTTTGCAAGGCCCGCGGCGGAAGACAAAGGTACTGCAAATTTGACCCCATTGATGCTTCGGACCGCATCTAGCACATAATCCGGCATCGGGATGCTGTTTGCCGGGGTATTTACTGCAGGATCCATTACCCACACCTTGGCCCCTATGTTTTCTATTGTGGACGACGCCCTGAGCAATATACCGGCGAACATCGATGTCATCATAACCATGAGAAACACTGCAAAGGTTATCCCCACAAGGAGCGCTGCAAATTTCGCCTTGTCGTTTACAAGCAGCTTAAATGCAATTCTCAGAATTCCTTTCACAGGCCGTCTCCTGTTCT
>DMNE01000508.1:10317-11407 GCA_003453735.1 Nitrospiraceae bacterium
ATCTCGTGCGATGCGGCAACAAGTTTGCCGAGTAATCCGACATGGGCCGGCATATCCCTGATCGCCAAAGGAAAGCAAACTAACGGGAGCCTTTAAGAAGCTATCTCTCGAATCTTTAAATATCCCTCCAGCCGACCGATTAACGGTATTCTATACGCGTTATGAAGCATCCCAGGTACTATTAAGTGAGAGGTGGCCCCGATTGAGGGCGCCGTCGTTTCTTTGAAGAAGGAGCGGTTCAGACATAATTCTAACTAAGTGACTGCCTTTTGCCTGTCAAAATTTTTCTGGAGATCGCCGAGTTTGTCATCCTTTATCATATATCATAAGTAAACCATCCCTTGTCTATCAAGGAGATGAGGAGTCATGAACGAAAATTCTAAGACAGCGGCCAAAAATTCTCCTTCGCTCTTAGTCCGGCACTAATATAGTAGCATTCCGAGCAGACACTGAAACACTGTTCTTATTAGGAGTCTGTATCATTTGGTGAAATCCCTGCAACTTACTTCTGCTTGACCCTTTGCTCGTTTTCTTACAAACTATTCATCATGCTCCGCGTTCTCTCGCTTCTTCTTGTGTTCTGCAACTATTTTGTCATACTGCGCAAGCTGGTCGGGACGCAATAGTGCCCGAACCCTGTCCTGAGAACGCGCTAAGATCTCTTCAATCTGAGGTCTGATTTGCTTTCGCGCATTCCTCATTTCTGCGCGTGTTTCCTTTACGATGGCGCGTAACTGATCCATCTGAACCGAGTCAAGGTGAAGCTCACGAGTTAGCCGCTGGACAATGAATTCCCTCATCGTCCTTGGTTCATCGCTAACAATGTTCTCTATTTTCTGTTGGCACTTGTGATACATGAGAAGGGCGCCTGTCAGTATGCCAAGCAAGAATACGAGCAGAACGCTTCCTAGTACTTTCCACTTTTTCACTTCATTGCCCTGTTAAGAAAGCTATGAGCATCGTTTCTTCATTGCCAATCTTCGTTACCGCACTCAGATCAGTCGCATAATGAGATTCGGCCATATAGATCCAGATTCCCAGCAAAATGACCAGAGAGGCAAAAACTGGGATGAGCCGCCACGCCCATAAA
>DMNE01000213.1 GCA_003453735.1 Nitrospiraceae bacterium
CGGCATCATGTATACCTGGTAATTATTTTAAGTTCGTGCAAAGATAAGTTGAACAAACAGTTATTGAGTCTCTTTGTGTTTTTGTAGTTTTTGCTATCGGCAAGTTCGCCATCTCGCAAGTATGTCCATTTGCACCTATTACCGAAAAATGTGACAATACAAGTGAGTACGGAGCTAAGGAATGGAAGAACGACGGCCTGACCCTGAGTTAATTCTTAATCGCATACGCCAAGAGACGGAGCGGAGCCGAGAAGGGCAGCTGAAGATTTTCTTTGGTGCGGCCCCCGGCGTGGGGAAGACCTATGCAATGCTTGAAGCGGCGCAGCAGAAGCTGACGGAGGGTATCAATGTCGTCGCGGGGCTTGTGGAGACCCATGGACGGAAAGAAACAGAAGCGCTCCTTGATGGGCTTGAGGTAATTCCACGCCGCTCCATTGAATACCACGGTACAAAACTGACTGAATTTGACATCGATGCCGCGCTTAAGCGCAAGCCTGCTCTCATTCTGGTCGATGAACTTGCCCACACAAACGCTCCCGGCTCTCGCCATAAGAAACGATGGCAGGACATATACGAACTTCTTGGCGCCGGAATATCCGTATATACCACGGTGAATGTGCAGCACCTTGAAAGCCTCAATGACGTGGTCTTCCAGATCACGGGCATTAATATGCACGAAACCGTTCCCGATTTTCTTCTCGAAAGGGCTGACGAAATCGAGCTCGTGGACCTCTCCCCCGACGATCTCCTGCAGCGGCTCAAGGAGGGCAAAGTCTACGTCCCGCGCTTGGCAGCTAAGGCGATGCAGAACTTCTTCAGGAAGGGCAATCTCCTCGCGCTCAGAGAATTGGCGCTCCGCCGCACTGCCGAACGCGTGGATGATCAGATGCAGAGCTATCGTGAGGCAAAAGGGGTTAAGGAAGTATGGCCCGTTGCCGAACGTATTCTTGTTTGCGTGGGCCCGAATCCGAGTTCTATCAGGCTCATCCGCGCGGCAAAGCGCATGGCTGCCGGTCTCAGAGCAGAGTGGATCGCTGTCTATGTAGAGGCCCCTCACAAGGTGAAGCCTTCAGAGAGCGACCTCAAGCAGCTTGCCGAGCATCTGCGCCTCGCTGAAAGCCTGGGAGCCGAGACCGTGACACTTTCCGGCCAAAAGGCGAGTGAGGAACTATTGACTTATGCCCGTGACCGCAACGTCACAAAGATCATTGTCGGCAAGCCGACACATCCAAGGTGGAAGGACAAACTGTTCGGTTCCATGCTCGATGAAATGGTGCGAGGAAGCGGAGACATCGATGTGTATGTTATAAGCGGCGACATTGGTGAGCCGGTCCCTCAGCTGGCAGTAAAGGCGAGTAAACAGCAGACTCAGGCACGCGACTGGTATCTGAGTGTTGTGACCGTGGGGGTTTGTACTGCAATAGCGGCCGTCATGTTTCCCTATGTTGCCATCGCGGATCTTGCTATGGTATACCTCCTTGGAATTGTATTCACCACAAGTAAAGCAGGGAAAGGCCCTTCTTTTCTTGCCACGCTGCTCAGTGTTCTGGCTTTTGATTTTTTCTTTGTGCCGCCGCGTTACACGTTTTATGTCAACGCTCCCGGTTATCTCTTCACCTTTGTCGTCATGTTTGCCGTGGCCTTTGTCATGAGCAGGCTTACACTAAGAGTGCGGGAGCAGGCGAATTCTGCAAGACAGAGAGAGCGGAGAACGGCCGCCCTATATAGCCTGAGCCGTAAACTGGTGCACGAACGGGGAATAGAACATCTGAGCGCAATTGCGATAAAACATATAAGCGAGGTTTTCTCAAGTCATGTTGTCGTTCTCGTACCTGACGAACGGGGACAATTAATAACACCGGTCATAGAACCAGTTACCTTTGCCCTCGATCAGAAAGAAATGAGCGTGGCCCAATGGACTTTTACCAACCGGCAAAGGGCAGGATATGGAACCGATACCCTTTCCGGCGCAAAGGCCTTGTATCTGCCGCTTGTAGCGGCATCGAGGACAGTGGGTGTCATCGGCGTGCTGCCAAACCATCCGGAGAGTTTTCTTGATCAGGAACAGTTCCATGTCTTAGAGAGCTTCGCAAACCAGATTGCCATGGCGATCGACCGCGCCTTATTAGGGCAGGAAGCCCAGCAGGCGCTTTTGAAGGCGGAAACGGAGACCCTCAGGAATACCCTTCTCAGCTCTGTTTCTCACGATCTTCGTACCCCTCTTGCGGCAATCACCGGAGCGGCAACAGCGCTTCTGCAGAAAGACATCACCCTGGATCAGCAGGGCAGACAGGAGCTGGTCAGGACCATCTATGAGGAAGCGGTACATCTTAATGAGATCATCCGCAATGTCCTCGATATGACGCGTCTCGAAACTCGAGCGATTAAAGTGAAAAAAGAATGGCAGTCAATTGAAGAGATAGTCGGCGTGGTGTTGAACCGCCTCGCAGATAAGCTCAGCGGTCGCGACCTGCATGTGAACATTCCTGCCGATATTCCGTTGGTACCCTTCGATCCCCTCTTAATCGAACAGGTGATTATGAACTTGCTGGACAATGCGGTAAAATACACTGCAACGGATACCCCTCTTGAATTAAAGGCAGAAGTGAGAAGAGACTCAGCTCTCGTTGAAGTGGCCGACCGTGGGCCTGGAATTCCCAAGGGCGATGAAGAAAAGATTTTTGAGAAGTTCGTGCGCGGATCCGCCACAGGTGGTGGAATAGGATTAGGACTGACTATCTGCCGCGCCATAATCAATGCCCATGGGGGGCGTATCTGGGCAGAAAACAGAGCGGGAGGCGGCTCGATTTTCCAATTCACCCTGCCTTTAGAAGGTGAGCCTCCGATGCCTGATCTTGAGGGAGAAGTGGAAGCGCGAGATGGCTGATGAAAGAGGACAGATCACTTCGTATTGAAGACGAACCCCAAATGCGCCGTCGCCTCAGGATTATTCTCCAGGGCCACGGATATAAGTTCATGGAGGCGATGACAGGGCAAGAGGGTCTTAACGAGGCGGCGGTACGAAACCCTGATGTAATTCTGCTGGATCTTGGACTTCCTGATATCGATGGTCTACATGTCACCCAAAGGTTAAGAGAATGGAGTGACACACCGATTATTGTGATTTCCGCCAGAGAACAGGAAATGGATAAGGTAAAAGCCCTCGATGCAGGGGCGGACGATTACTTGACCAAGCCGTTTGGCGCCGGGGAATTACTGGCACGTATCAGGGTG
>DMNE01000375.1 GCA_003453735.1 Nitrospiraceae bacterium
ACATAAAACCCAAATTTATGTCTACTTATTTATGACGTTCACTATAGATGAATGCGGAATGTGAAGAATCACCGCGGGTTCCAACTTATTTTTTGGATTATCGGTAACACTTTCCCCTTGTCACAAAGGAAAGAGGAAATGCATATTTAGGGTTTAATATTCAAATTTGATTCGAAAGGCTATCTTAACCATTCAGATCTTTCCGCTGAGCTTGAGATTTCACTACACTCTTTCCGTTCTATGAAATTTTGTTTGGATTGGGCCAACTTTATTTACAGATGACACCTCAATAAAATTAGGCCCTTCATAGGCAAGCCAAGAGTTTTGAAATGAGGTCACTTCTCTTAACATATGGGATGGAGAGTTCATATCTGGCTCTGGTGATGCCAACATAAGTCAAACTCTTAACTTCTGCCTCTGACCCCTTGGCTGGATCGAAGAGGTCTAATCCAATTAAGAAGACTCGCGAGTAATCGAACCCTTTTGCGCTCTGGATGGTTGAAATGGTGACCGTGTCTGTGGTTACGTCATAAGATCTCTTCGACCTGTAGTCTTCGGACACCCAGTTGTAAAGGATCCCCCTTTTCTCCAAAGCTTTGCCGATCATCTGCGGTATTTGGATTTCTGGACTGTCTTGAGTCGATTTCATAGTATATAGGATAGCGATGTCCGAGCAGGAACACTCTCCTTGATCAACCAGTTTCTTTATCGTATCAGCTACAAAGCCAATTATTTCCTCCATGCTCTGTAACTGGCTGATCTGCGGTTTCGGACCGTGATATTCATACAGGTCCGGAAACATGCCATATTGCTGAGCGACACTGGATGCAGGTGGACTGCCATTGGTTCCGATAAACCTCGATGAAAATGCATGTAACTCCTTTGTGCATCGGTAAACGTAAGATATCCTGTGGAGACGGCCCTTTGCCTGGACCCCAAGGTCCTTCCAGCTCTGTTTGCGATGGTAAATGTTCTGCCCCTCATCCAGGGCAATGGTTAGATTGTTTGTCTTCTCGTTGAGAAGCGACGTGACAACTTTATACATGTCATCAGAAAAATCTTGCCCTTCATCGACGAGAATAGCATCATACTTGAGGCCCGAAGCAGGGATCTTCAAAAGCGTTTCAGAGACGATAAAGTTGTAATAGTCGGATTCCTCCTTTTCGTAGGCGATCTGCTGTCCCAGGATTTTCGAGCACAGTTCGTAGAAATGGAGGACCACCACGCCGTTTTCTCCAAGGGGCATCTTTTTATCCTTTGAGCGTTGCCTGGCCGCCGCGACTACAGCGTAGGCAGGACCTTTCAGCTTTGACCTTTGAGTTTATCCTCGCTCTCAATAACTTATTAACCCAATAACTCAATAACCCTATAGACCCGATAACTGGTTTATGATTGACGCTCTGCGCAATGCGTGCATTTGAATCGGGCCAACTTTTTTATGGATGAGATACGTGCCTTTCAAGGTTCTTATAATTTAATGGACGTCCCTTCGTTTACTCCCTTTTGTACTCCCTTTTGTCTCAACCAAATACCGTGGCAGGGCGCGGGAGTTACAGTGGAATTTTACGCGGCCCGACGAGGCTTCACGACACGATCTATGGTCTTACGTGCCGCCAACTCGGCCACGCGGAGATCGTATGCGGTTTGCAAGTTAATCCACGATTGTGCATCCGTGCCGAAGTACCGCGCCAGACGTAACGCCGTATCGGCTGTGATGCCGCGCCGCTCGCGCACAATATCGTTGATGCGGGCGGGCGTCACGCCTAACGCGTGGGCCAAAGCGGTGGCTGACAGTCCCAGCGGCACCATATATTCCTCACGCAAGATCTCGCCCGGATGAATGGGACGCATACCGTTCTTGATCATGATAAGGCCTCCTCAATGGTAATCTACAATCTCGACATCAAATACGTCTCCGGCCGTCCAGGTAAAACACACACGCCATTGTTCGTTGATCCGGATGCTGTACTGGCCTGCACGGTCCCCTTTTAGTGCCTCCAGGTGGTTGCCTGGAGGCGCCCGCAGAAAATCAAGAGTCACCGCAGCATTCAACTGAAATAACTTCCGCTCAGCCACTCTACGGATGGCCTGCCAGCGGCGGGGGCAGCGCCCCTCGAACAAGGCCTGGGTATCTTTATCACGAAAACTCTTGATCATCACGCTTATTATATATCGATATTCGATATGTTACAACCCCGGAGGTGATTCGACCCGGCGAATGCTAGAATTTTTGAAAAATTAGCTTGTGCCTTTTTGTTTTTCAAAGTGAATATGAGAACCGGTCCTGATCCAGGTCTCCAGCAGAGGTAGTGTGCATCCGGCTTGGCCACCCCTCGAGGAACTTATAGAAGGCCTTTTCGCCTTCTGTCCCGAACTCCTTAATATCACCCTGGACCATCGTAGCCATAACTACCCATTTAATACATTAAGGTATGCGCTTTCGATAAATAGTTAGAGACAAGGCCAACTTGTTATGGGTGAAACCACTTTTTGAATTGCCAAAAGCCAAGCCTGCCTCCAGAAATCCTGATCCAATTCAAATTCCGAGACACCACAGCCTATTTCGTCACCAATGCCAAAAAGGCTGAAGGATCCAGCATCCTAATCCCCTCAAAAACTTTCAGGTTTTTAAGATGGTGATCGCCGGAGATAATGAAATCCGCCTTTGCTTCTAACGCAGATGAAAGGTATTTGTTGTCCGCAGGATCCTCTCTAATCTCGTCAGAATCGATCCTGCTCTGAGCCAGGATACTGGCCTGAGATGCCTTGTTCAGGAACTCCTCTATTTCCTTTCGGCTTCGCCTGTGGCGTTTTTTGATTTTGGGATAGAGAAGGACCGCCCTAATTTCCGACAGGATATCTTCTGACAGGATAAGTTTTATCTTATCCTCTCTGACCAGCTCAAAGATCTTCGCCAGATCAGAATGCGGCTTTAATACGGCGCTCACAAAGATGTTGGCGTCCAGGACAACTTTAAGCATTATCTTTCTGATCTGATTTTAGACTTTCTGTAGGACCGCTCTGCCTCCCCGATCAGTCCATCCATATCTTTTTCGTCTTCTCTTGTAAGATTCGCTCTTACTTTTGACAGAGATTCAAAGAACTCCCCTATCTCTCGCTGAAGGGACTGGTACTTTTCAATTGGAATCACTGCCACAAGAGCTTTTCCGGCCCGCTCAATGATATAATCATCGCCTCTGAGCGCCACTTCATTCATCACCTGACCGAGATTTCGCCTCGCCTTGAGAGCGGAAATTCTTTTGTACATTTTGCTGCTCCTTGTATCAATTGATATAGTTAGTATAATTATATCGGATCGGAGGAGACTGTCAAGACCATAAGAAGATCTTGACCTAATAATTAAGTCAGAAGTGACTACCTTGCTTCGAGGTCTGCGAACCCAATAAACCCAACGAACTCAATAACCCATCAAATCCGACTGGCTTGGCTACCCCTTCGAAAAACTTGTAGAAGGTCCTTTCCCCTTCTATCTCAAACTCCCCAACATCACTGGGTATCATCGTCGCCATCGCCACCCATTTAACACTATAAGCTTTGGGCTTACCTTGAAGCAGTGTGCACTGTTAATAGACTTCCCGCTATTTCCTCAGATTTTTGACAATAATCCCATTCTGGGGTAAATTTCTCAAAGGTTCGTTAAAAAGGAGATACATACCATGAAACAAGTGGCTATTAAGAGCACGGTGGATATGCCGCAGAAAATTGAGACGATAGAAAAAGAAGTCATGGATTTAAAAGTGTCTGTGCTCAAAAAGCTGGCTCCCACAGATAAGAAAGTGATCTCTCTCAAAGGCATCCTCAGAAACGTGGATATCACCGAAGAAGATATCACATCTGCAAAGAAATCTCTCTAACACGCCCTCCTTTGGTGGTTCACGGACAGCCCTAAAATAAGTCTTAAGGCATCAGAGCTACCCCGGCCTGCCCCCCTATCTCCCTATTGTCTCTCCACCTGTGAGTTTTATTTGCCTCTCAAATACCTCTCAACGAAATCTCTTGGTTTTAAAATCCGGATTCCCTGATATTCAGACAATTTTACCAAATGTTTATCTCCGCTAATAATGTATGAGGCTTTTCCTGCCACAGCAGCTTCCAAAAATTTATCATCGGAAGGATCATCGTCTATGATCGGGGGAAGAGTTGGGGCGAGTACAATTTCGGCGTGAATGGATAATAAATCTAATAAGGTTTTAGATCAATATTCTGAAAATGTGAAGCTAACTCTACACCAATGCGATGGTATTCATCTAAAATGGGTGGAGATACCAGAAGTTGAACTTTGCCATCACGCCAGGCCTCAAGTATTTGATGAGGAGGCCCAGTAAAGAATATTCCTGATACAAAAACATTGGTATCGAGAACAACTCTCACTTGTGGGGNNGAACGACTCTCACTTGCCGGCTCTAACTTTAGTGATGGCGGCAGCCACATCTGATCTTTTTAAGCCTGATTTACGGGCTTGCCTTTTAGCCTGAGTAATCAAATCATCAAACATCTTCATGGATGGTGCTGAAATAGCTTTGAGAATCACAACATCTCGGTCACCGACTACGACGAACTGAGTCCCTGATTGGAGGCCCAACCGTTCACGGACCTCTTCAGGGATAACAACCTG
>DMNE01000045.1 GCA_003453735.1 Nitrospiraceae bacterium
GCCATTATCCTGAAATCAAAAATAGTCCTTTAAGCCTTACAGGACAAGCAGTTTTTCGCGTTTCGAAAAAAGAAAATACGTTGAAAGGAACTGTCTCCCTTTCTTTCGCTCAGGCATGATAGAATGGCATACGATTTCGTTTTGTTTGCCTATAAGAGTCTCACTGTTTTTCCAGAGTGAAGGTCTCTGCCGGAGACGGATCTGCCGAATTCACTCTCCTGTGAAAGCTTTATTTCCGGCTTAGGTGGTGCCACAGAACGCTTACGGCCTGGGCAAGGATTCCCCCCACAGTGTCGATACCGACATCGATAAGGGAAGCAGTACGGGTGGAGACGAACGACTGATGAAACTCATCGCTGGCCGCATAAAACAGAACAATCAAAACGGAGAAAAAAGACCACCGCAAGGCTCGTGATTCCCTTGAGCCTCCGCGAAAAGCCCTGAGCAGCAGGAGACCGAGGATGAAATACTCGGTCACATGTGCAGATTTTCGAATTAACCCATGGACCATATCCAGGGTTTGCGAAGAGATGCTCGGTATCAAAAAAAGGAGAACCGGCTTAATAATCAAGGAAGTGTTCTCTGCAGAGAAAGTGCCGGTTGACATCCAGAAGATGACGCACATCCAACAGATCACCGGAAGCCAATACTTTGCATATCGATTGAAAGCCATAAGTTCCTTTAATGTGTTACGCGTCAGTTGCGATGCAACATGCAGCATGTTTTGCACGCATTGGCGCAGATTTTAGTAAGAGCGGCTTGCTTTTAGCCGTTGTTGAATGTATGTTTGCAGAACGGCGATAGCATGAACGATTTCGTCCGTTTGCGGTACTGTTTTGAAGAGCCTATTCATATAGCCTCGCTCCTCAAGCAATCTCAATGAGGCCTCGAAATTGATATCGTAAATCCAAGACATCTGCAGAAGCTTGAAATCGGTGAGCGTCTTGAGGGTCGAAAGGAGAGCGATACGCTTTTCAAAGAGGCAGGCCAGGATTTCTTGAGTATACTCACGGGTGTCGGGTAAGCCGAGCCCTGCGGCTGAGGCCCTTTCTCCTTCCGGAGTCTCGAAATACTCGAGAAATACACGCCAGATGTCCAATTTATCCGCGTCACGAATCAACCGCAGAAGCAAAAGTGAGTCATAGCCCTTGATATCGGGAACGCTGTAGGCATTATGAAATCGTATNNAGGGTCGCATGATTCACCGAGATGCTGTCCCTGAACGTCTTATATTCTGCATATTGCTGGAATCTGCCGATATCGTGGAACAGTGCTGTAATCTCTGCTAAGAGGGTGTCGCCTGATGTCATGAATTCTTCCTCAGCAATCCTGACGATATTTTTGCAAACGTTATGGGTATGTTGCTCCTTGAGAATGATGTTCTTCTGATCCTCCGCTTGCGCAGAATAAAAAGATTTGCAGTAATCGGAAAACCAGGTTTTATAGAAGGCTAAATCTTTCCGGTCCATTCTTTTATTGTCTGGTTGTCACGTCTTTATGATAACGACATTCGGTTCTGAAAAGACCATACCAGCGATTTCTTCAGGGGTTCCTTCGGAAATCTTTTCGCCCGAGTAACCGAGTTGTTCACAGACATATATGACGAGTCTGGCATTGCGAGTAAGGGGTGACGAGCTCAGGATCTCTGCTATCACAACAGGATTTTTCTCCGCATCAGTAAGAACGGCGATCGTTGGATGATTCTGAAGAAGCGATGGTATATCCGTTATCTCGAACTCGGGCTTTCTTCGCTTTTCAGGGTAAGGCCCCCTATGAACGCTCACAAGGAATGCCTTGTCCCATGGTTCTTTAATCCGTGCAAATGCTGCCTGAACGCTGGAAAGATCAGGAAATNNCTAGATAGATCGGGAAATATCTCCACTGAATCTTTTCCAAACTCCTCGATGACTCTTCTTCCGATGCCGAAGAACATCGGATCTCCCGAGGCCAGAAGCGTCACGGAGCGAGTCCGGTAATTATTACGGATAGTTGTAAGGGTGTCGTCAATATTGTCTATCACCCTGATCCTCTCGGCCACCTTCTCAAACTCCGGATATTTACGAAAAATATCAGAGAGCCTCTTGGAGACAAGGATTATATCAGAATGTTCAATAGCTTCTGTCGCCCTTTTTTGGAGAGGTTTGAAGCCGATTCCCACAATAATGATAGTAGACATGGTCTGCCAACCTCACTTCTCGATGCCACGCCTTGCCTTTACTCCTTGATCCTGATAATGTTTGATCTGCCGCATCTCAGTGACGAGGTCTGCCATCTGAGTTACCTTCTCGTGAGCATATCTCCCGGTGATGACGAGTTCAGTCTCTCTCGGCTTTATCTCCATGATATAGAGGAGGTCATTTACCGACAGGAGATGGTAATACACCGCCACATTCGCTTCATCGAGGATCACCACGTCATAGGTCTTTGACTTAAGGGCCGAGATGACCTCACCAAGCCCTTCCTGGGCAGCTTTTATATCAAACGGTTGTGCCTTCCTATTGAGGATGCAGCCCCTGCCGTATTGCCTGAGGGTGATCAAGCCCTGAAGTCTTTTGAGCATCGTATGTTCACTGCTGTGTCTCTGCTTCACGAACTGGGCGATAAATACTTTAAGCCCCGCACCCGCTGCCCGCAACGCAAGACCCAATGCTGCGGTGGTCTTACCTTTGCCATGGCCCGTATAAATCTGGATATACCCTCTCCTCATGACGACCTCCTCCCGCCATCCTCTGCTTCTTAACTCCAAGGCGGACGCGCACAATTTATTGTACACGATAATGCGACTTGTCTGTGAGCGACAAAAATGTTCGGTTAGTATTCGTCTTTCGGCCTGATGGTGGTCGTGACCTCAAGCGCACCTTTCACCCTGGGAAACGGCGCAGCCCTGCTCATTGTGCTCTTACAGGATTCCGATCGATGCGGCCCTTCCGTTCAATAGTTTCATCACCGGATACCTGTCCCAGAACTCAATGATATTTACGGCTCCGTTATCCTGTTCGATTCTGAAGATATTCTCCAGGGGGATACCCAGAATATGACAGAGCATTATCCTGTTTACGCCCCCATGTGCGACGATTGCTATCTGTTCACCGCAGTGACCGTTTATGATCTCCTCCATTGCCGGTATAATCCTGTCTCTTACCTCTATGGTGCTTTCTCCGCCAATGGGGCTGAATTTCAAGGGATTATCAGCCCATGACCGGAATTCTTCGGGATACCGTTCCCTTATTTCTGTAAAGGTCAGGCCTTCCCATATGCCGAAATTCCTCTCTCTTAGATCTTTGACAACGACCGCTTTTATGCCGTGAGGCTCAGCGATAATTTCTGCGCTCTTCATTGCCCTGCTCAGGTCGGAACAATATACTGCCTGCAGCTTCATATCCGAATGTGTCGGCTCAGAACGCGGCGCTGATAAGCGGTAAATATCCCTGAGATAGCTGTAAGATTGTGAGGAGGCCGACTTCAGAAGATGTTTCAAGAGAAGGGCAGATGTTCCTTTCATCTGTTCGGCTCCCTTTTGGGACAGAGCGACGTTGATGCTTCCCGTGTAGCGCTTTATGCCGCTCCCTTCTGTCTCTCCATGCCTGATCAGATAGAGTGTTGTAACCATAACTTTACCGACCGTTCGAAATTGTTCTCGGTGGTTCCCCCGGATTTTTTGTGTAGCCGCGCACCGACAGTAGGCCCGTGACGGGCATAGACATGATACAGAAGAAGTCCTCTCGCGAGCGTGCTGACCATTGTGTCATCGATAAATGATTTCCGCAAACCATTTTATGACTCGAAGCAGACGCAAATGAATGCATGACGATTGACTGCCTTGCTGGGGGCAGGGAGCGTCAGGGTTCCGTTGGGCGGTCTCAACCGAGTCCGCAGGATTTCTTTCACGTTCCGATACGGCGTGTGGACCATTATCTCGGGGTCATCCAATCATTCTTGCTGCAGTTGAAGCGCTCTGCTTTGCTCATACAAACATTGTACTGAAATAAGCTATCCAATGCTATAAAAAAGGGAAGTGAGATGCCTCATATACCCTTGCCTGAAGGCGGAGCTTTACGCACTATCTCTGTAACGGCTCTGTAACGGCAAAACAGGAACTTATCTGGCTCATCTGGCTCATCTGGCTCCAATCTGGCTCATTTTTTATAGATTTATCGGTTCTTTTTGGGTTAGAATATCACTTCAATGGAGCAGGCCTAATCAAATTACGATAGGAGGAAACAGTGAAAAAAAAGCGGCTGATTTATTTTATATTAACGGTAATGCTTTTGAGTGTTTCAGGATGCGGGTATAATGTCATGCAGGCGAATGATGAGGCAGTGAAGGCAGCATGGGGGGATGTCGAGGCGACATATCAGAGGAGAAACGACCTTATCCCGAATCTCGTGGAGGTCGTAAAGGCATATGCAAAACACGAGCGGGAGACACTTACTGCAGTGACAGAGGCAAGGGCCAAGGTCGGCTCTATACAGATGTCAAAAAATATTATCGATGACCCGAAGGCATTCGCCCAGTTTCAGGAGGCTCAGGGTGCTATGAGCAGTGCACTTTCAAGACTTATGGTTGTGGTCGAGAAATACCCGGACCTCAAGGCAAACCAAAACTTCCAGGACCTCCAGCATCAGCTGGAAGGAACGGAAAACAGGATTAACGTTGCACGTGTCCGCTACAATAAGGCAGTGGAGACATTCAATACCTCGATCAGGATATTCCCGAACAGCCTTACGAACAGTCTCTTGCTGCATTTAAAGCTTAAAGAACCGTTTAAGGCTGAAGCAGGGGCTGAGAAGGCTCCGAAAGTGCAGTTCTAATCGGACGCATTGTGGGAACAACAGAGGATACAGAGCGCGGAGGAAAAATGAACGGCTCACATTCTTCTGTGCGAACGTTGCAGCAACTGCCTATTGTCATTTTTGTAATAATGGCGTCTGCAGTCATGCTGTTCTCCTTGCTTTTGCCCATCTCGGTCCATGCCTTTGACATCCCGCAGCTGAAGGGCTACGTCAATGACTATGCCGCAATGATATCTCCTCAAGCGAAGGCCGAGCTTGACGATGAGTTACAGAACTTCGAAAAAACTGACTCCACTCAAATCGTTATCCTGACGGTTCCGTCCCTTGAGGGGGAAGCGATCGAGGACTTCGGCATAAAGGTGGCAGAGGCATGGAAGATCGGTCAGAAGGGCAAAGATAACGGCGTACTCTTCATCGTAGCAAAGCAGGAAAGGGAGGCGAGGATTGAGGTTGGACGGGGACTCGAAGGAAGGCTGACGGATTTAATGGCTGGAAGGATTATCGACCTCGTTGTGAAGCCGAGGTTTAAGAGGGGAGACTTTGACGGCGGTTTTATTTCTGGCGTCTCTTCGTTGATCGATGCGACACGCGGTGAGTTCAAGGCTGATGAGAATAACCGTCTTCAGAGGCATGAGAATTCTTCGCGGCTCATCACTTTCCTCATCTTCGGTGGAATTGTCCTGCTCGTTCTGGGAAGCATCTCCCGTATTCTGGGCGCAGTGGCAGGCGCAGCGGGGCTGCCTGCACTTGCTCTGCTAGCAGGACTCTCTCCCGGACTTGTGATTTTGATTGTTCTCGCCATTGTGGGATTTGGTGCTGGATTGCTTCTACCTCTCCTGTTCTCCTCAGGAGGACATTACGAAGGCGGAGGGATCTGGCCCGGAGGAGGTTTTTTTGGACCGGGCGGGGGAGCAGGCGGAGGTGGCTTTGGGGGAGGAGGTTTTAGTGGTGGAGGGGGTGATTTCGGAGGCGGCGGGGCCTCAGGAGGCTGGTGATGAAACACGGCTTAAAGGCGGAGGGATTTTTTACTACTGAAGAAAAAAAACGGATACGAGAAACGACTCATGACATCGAATCCCGCACAATTGGGGAGATAGCTGTCATGGTGGTGGAAAGCAGTGACCACTACTTTGAAGCTGAGGTCATCGGGGGGATACTCCTTGGGAGCCTATTATCGCTGGTAATAAGTGTCTCATATTTTCATTCGTCAATATGGTCGTATATCCCGCTGAGCTTTCTGTGTTTTTTCCCTGCTCGACTCCTTTTTCATAAAGTACCGGTCCTAAAAACTGCATTCCTGTCCCATCGCAGAAGGGAACATGCCGTGAGGCTTAGGGCGGTCAGAGCTTTTTATGAGAAGGGCCTTTATAAGACCAAGAAAAATACCGGTATCCTGTTTTTCATCTCCCTGTTCGAAAGAAAAATCAGGGTTCTTGCAGACAGCGGCATCCACGAGAAGATCGGTCAGGAGACCCTGAATAAATTCGCGACGGTCGTTTCTCAGGGAATCAAAGATGGCCGTGCCTGCGATGCCCTCTGCGAGGCCATTACAGAGGCAGGTGCATTATTTGCCAAGCATTTTCCGGCTACCCCTGGAGACGTGAACGAACTGCCGGATAGAGTGATCAGTCAATGATCTGGTTGTTCTCACCGTAATGGTTCGTGATATGCATGAGCGCTGTGGTATTCTGTATGGTCTGCCGGAACCATTGAATACATGTATCTGCTGCGCCAAATGAGGCCAGGGCACAAATCTGACCGGCAGGAGTTTCTAGGACGACAGATGAAACACAAAAGTGTTCCCGGTCCCTTTTTGCAATCGGCAGTATTGCCAGCCCTGAGAAGGATACTCATTGTGGAGGCCCAGGCCTCCTTCCTTGAGTATGTGCTTATGAAAAGCTCTATGAAATCGGACTGTGTGCGGTAATTGTCGTCATCCCTATGTTTGCTTGCTATCTTTTTATTAAGGCGAATAAATTAGAGCCTCGATATTAAAAAAAGGAGGATTTCTATGGCCGAAGAACATAGCTTTGACATCGTGTGTAATGTCGATTTGCAGGAAGTGTCCAATGCGGTCAATCAGACAATGAAAGAGATAGGTCAGCGATTTGATTTCAAAGGAAGCAAGAGCACTGTTGAGTTGGATAAGGGCAAGGGAGCGCTTGTTCTCGTATCTGATGACGAACCGAAGTTACGGAGTGTCATTGATATTCTCCAGACAAAACTCATCAGGCGCGGGGTTTCCCTAAAAGCTTTGAATTACGGAAAGGCAGAAGAGGCAGCCGGGAGCACTGTGAGGCAGACAGTAACCCTTCAGCAGGGAATCCCTCACGAAAAGGCAAAGGAGATCGTGAAACTGATTAAAGAGACCAAGCTGAAAGTGAATGCCGAGATACAGAAAGATCAGGTTCGTGTGAAGGGAAAGAACATCGATGACCTGCAGACGATCATGTCCCATCTCAAGGAACGGGATTTAGGTATTCATGTTCAGTTTGCAAATTACCGATGAGCGGGGATGACCTGCTCTTGCCCTATGAGAATTCAGATCAAAATTAAGGAACAGACGAAATAATTTTGTGTTACGTAAAAAATAAACATAGACACTCGGGAAAGCATTTGTGGACAAATTGGAGTCAGATGAAGAACTCCCGAATTTTTTTATTATTTCTGTAGACCATAAACTTCACAAAGGGGATAAGGCAAACAGTCAACGGAGT
>DMNE01000442.1 GCA_003453735.1 Nitrospiraceae bacterium
TTTTTCGATCGCCCCCGGTGCCGCTCTCATTCCGAACTTTATCTGGGCGCCCTCGAAGGCCGGGCCTGTCGCACATGAAGTCGAGCACACCTGGTCCTTGTTTCCGAGAAGCAGTTCGCCATTCGTTCCGATATCGATGACCAGGACCATGTCATCCTGGAAATACTGCTCCTGTGCGATGAGTACCCCGACGTTGTCGGCACCCACAAAACCCGCTTCGATCGGTAAAACGTACAGATAGGCCGCTGGGTTGATTGCCACTCCGAGATCCCTCGCCTTGATATTTATGGAGCGCTGCAAGGCGGGAATAAAAGGTGACCGGCCGATGTAGGAGGGATTAAATCCGAGAAAGATGTGGTGCATGGCGGTATTGAAGACAATAGTAAGGTCGTCGATCGCATATCCGGGGTGAGGTCCGTCCTTTTTGATTTCGACGACGACTTTCTCAATGATCTCATTGAGCCCTGCAATAATAGTGTCCTGCATGGTCTGTAATCCCGCCTCGTTGCTCATTGCATAGGTTATTCTCGACATAACATCTTCGCCGTAGGGTACCTGTGGGTTCATCATCGACTCAGTGTTTATTACCCTGCCAGTGCTGAGATCACAGAGGTAGCCGACGCACGTTGTGGTCCCGATATCTACTGCGAGTCCGTAACAGACATCTACATGACCGGGTTCTACCTTGATGATCTCCTTGTCCATCCAGACAGTAAAGGTCGCTGTCCATTGCCCTTCTCGCAGGGCATCCTGAACGCTCTTTAGGGTCGTATAATCAAAAGTAACGCCTTTCAGACCGTAGGTTTCCTCAAGCGCCTTGATGACCCGCTCGTAATCACCGGTTGTCATATCATGAAGGGTAGGGGGAGTGAAGGTCAGGACGTATTTCTTCACCGCTGGATCGAGCGCAATGGAAATCTCTTTTGCTGCTTTCCGGACCACTTGCTTACCGGCCCGTGAACGTTCGGGAACAAAAACCTTCAGGTCACCCTTAACCTCACATGAGCAGGCCAGGCGGATTCCGGGGCCGTCCTCAGGCTTTATATGTTTTAGCTCATCCTCTGAGGGAACGGGCGGGTTAATGTGCGACATGCCTGATTCCAGGTGGTCCTTTTCGAAATACCCTTCTTCAATCCTGACTTTGCATTTTCCGCAAACCTTCTTATTCCCGCAGAGCGCCTCAAGGTCAACTCCAAGAGCCTGGGCGGCTTCCAGGAGCGTCTTGCCTTCCTCGATTTCGCCCCTCCTGCCCGCGGGCTGAAATATCACCTTGTATTTATTGGCCATGAATCTATCCTCCTAAGGCATTAGTTTAGTATTGTCTACTTCATGCAGAGAAGTGGGCAGTCAAAAAAGAAGTTAGCTTTTTTGCAATATTTCCTGTTCTGACTTCCTATTCCCCGTTGGGTGGCGAAGTCCGTTTCTTGAGTAGGGGCATATCGTTATGCAAAGCCCGCAGTTGGGCTTTTCGCTGAAGTGACGTCGCTTGCCCTTTAACGATCTGCACCGTTCGTATCGCACGATCTCTTGTAACGGGTCTCTCCGTGACCAGTTGTTCCCTGTAACGGCCCCGGAAGGACAGTGCTTGACGCAAAGGTCACAATCACCGCACTGTGACTCGGTAATTGGGCGGTCTATTGTCAAAGGTGCATCGGTGAGGACCGTTGACCAAGAAAGTTTCGAGCCGTAAAATTCGTTAATGATGAGACCATTCTTTCCGATCCAACCGAGTCCAGAGCAGGTTGCTGCGGTCTTGTGGCTGACGAGTGGATAGAGCCTTGTAATAAGCTTGTCCTTCCATCTGTCGGAATCCGGCGGTATCGAGAAGCTTCTGTAGCCTTGCTTTTTCAACCACTCTTGCGTTAACTTCTGTAGTCCCGCGAGGAGCTGGTTCGTATCACGGGTGAGCCCTCTGTTCATAGCAAGGGAAATTCCCTTGGTGAGATGGATGAGTTCACGCGAGAGTGCCTGTGTGACATCACCCACTCCGACAAGGGTTGCCCCTTTCCTTTTCAGGTATTCTTTGAGATATTCCGTATCCACTTTCTCTATTTCTTCTGTACTCCTTTTTCCTCTCTCAATTTTCTCAGGAAGCCGACCATCTTTATCGCCTCCTTAAGAGCATTACTCGCATCTTCGGCATAGCCGTCAGCGCCCCATTTATCAGCTAATTCTTTCGAAGTAGGGGCTCCCCCGATCATGATCATGCAGTTCGGGTTCTTTGCCTTTATCTTTTCGATGACCTTTGGCATCCCGATCATTGAGGTGGTCATCATCGCGGAAAGGCAGACCAGATCGGAATCGGTTCTCAGCTGCTCCTCCACAAAGTTATCGAGGGGAACGTCCCGGCCGAGGTCGTAAACAGTAAAGCCTGCCACGTCGAACATCATTTTAACGAGATTCTTTCCGATGTCGTGGACGTCTCCTTCGACCGTACCGATGACAACAGCGCCCTTGATCCCCAAATCCATCTGTCCGCAGTGGGGCTTGAGGATGTCCAGACCTGCATAAAGGGCGTCAGCGCACATCAATATTTCAGGGACGAAATATTCCTGCGCCTCAAAGAGCCTTCCCACTTCTTCCATTCCCGCCACGAGGCCATCGAAGATCGCCTCGTTTGCATCGAGACCCGCATCGAGTGCCTCTTGCGCTCCTTCTTTACAGGCATCTTCATCATACTGAATGACACCGTTTTTCAGTTTCTCGAGAATCTCTTTTTTCTTCGCTTCGTCCGCCATTATTTTTTACCTCCATATTTTTTTACTTCATCCATCATCGCCATTATGTTCTGCGGAGGAACCGTCGGCCAGATGTCGCACCCGGGCCAAACAGCACTCACTCCGTCGTCAATACATTTCCTTATGGTAGACCTCACGAGGTTTTCGTCGCCTGAAACGAGGACATTATACGGATCGTAGTTGCCGAAGATAAGAGCGTCTTTCCCAAGTTTCTTTCGTGTTTCGGCAACGTCGTTTTTCTGTTCGACGCTTATCGCCGTTGGGCCTGCCTCTACCATAAAGGTTGCGATATCATTGGTCTTGCCGCAGATGTGCAGGACCGAATAGATCTTAATCCCTTTCATGATCTTCTGCAGCGGCGGCAGAATGAGACTCTTAAAGACCCTGGGGCTTAACACGTCCGTCGTAGCTCCCATTTCCCTTACGGTTATATAATCTATGCCGGCCTTTTCGTATTCCTTTGCTATGATAATGATGGCATCAGCCATTACATCAAGGAGCTTGGCAACTTTGTCCGCCTTCTTGAAAGAAAGCTTTAATAAATCGTTCAATTCCATAATCTGGCCGGCGAGGGTGAAAGGCCCGAGGACATATGAGCCTACTACAACCTCTTTCCCGATGTCCTGCTTGAGCAGCTTGATCGCTTCCCGCAAGAGGGGGACCCTCCCCCGCTCGGCAAGGTTTGATGGAAGTGTAATATCCATCTCAGCCTCATTATGGATAAGTTTTTCCTTGATTGTCGGATACAGAATGCCTTCCGCGTTCGGATATACATTAATTACGCACCCCATGGCCTCCGCTTCAACGCAGAGATCAACAGGGACGACTCCGCTCTCAAAGCCGAACATCTTGTATGTTGAGGCCGCCGTAGTCGCCATCTGCTTAGCGTCAAGGTGGATGCCAGCGAATTTATAGCCGAGCTTCTTGATCCCTTCCTCAGTGACATTTCCCATTCCGCTGAAACAGGGAACCCTATCAATGGGTTCACCACCAAAAAGTTTCAGGACTCTCTCTCTCGAATTCATGAGCGTACGTTCTCCTTTCCCATGGTTATTTCTCTTTCTTCCTTGTGCCGCCTTGTTGCAGCTTTCCGATGAAGTCGCTGAAGTACTTCCTTATCGGGAGGTTTTTATTGTCAAAGATTGTTTTTGTTTCATCGTAGACGAATGTTGAAAGCAGCATATGAGCGCTCGCAACTGCCGGGAATACTCTCGGTGCTGTGACCGCTGGGCCGCAGAAGTTGAAGTCACTCCAGAGTGCGGAGGACATTCCCTGTATCACCGCATCCATAGCCTTAAAGCCTTCTAGCCCCCATATGTCCTTGATCTCTTTCCACATATGGGTCCCGTTGGAATATGCCCCTCCGCAGGGCAGGCCGTGCTTCTCCTTTATCAGCCTGTTTGCGATGAGGGAAAAAGAGGTGGAAGGAAGATTCATAACCGATGTGTCCACGATCATCGTCTCAAAAGAATCCGCGCCCTGGCCGAGGATTGATTCAAGGGATTTCATTCTTCCTGCTGGGGTCTGGTCCTGGTCATCAAATGCCTGGATGACCACATGCCTGATACCAAGGTCTTTCAGACGGGCAACCTGTCCCTTGATATCCTTATCCCAGGGGGTTATGCTGTTGTAAAGGAATTTGTGCTGAACTCCTATCTTTGCTATATACTCGGTCGCCTTTGCCCGTTGTTCTGCGACCCACATGTCTATTCCGAAGGGCATATCGGTCGTCTCCAGGAAAAAATCAACATAGATCTTGGCTTCTTCCGGAGAGTTTGCGACCATTGCCACAATCCCGGGGATGCCAGTCACCTTCGAGAGCTCTTCCTGCTTCCTAATGATCTCCTTTGCCCTTTCCCTATCGAAGTTGCCTTTTCTGTCACGGACGATCTTATCTTTATTATGAAACATGGAGGATATCATGACGGGTGGATTTTCCCCAGGCTGTCCGCCAACCTTTATTCCGTTTATGTCAAAAATCCTTTGCGTTTTCTCAAAACTGAACATTCCCGCTCCTTTCAAACATATTTGTGTTAAACTAGAGTCATATGTTTAACTTAGGGCAGTCGTTCTCCTGCTGAGGACGCTGCCCCATTTTTTTGCCTCCTCGTTATTCCCTGAAAAGGCAGACACTGTGGGGTTGTTTTTGCAGAATAGAATACCCCGTGGTCAAATCTCGGCGCAGGCAGATACTCCCACTTTTCACCCTTCCGGTATTTGGCCTCAATATCGAGACATTTAAGGGCATATTCGAAGGCATACGGAATACCTGGCCCGCCGGGCACAAATCCGGCCAGTATCATGCCAACGGAGGCTGCCTCAAAGATTTCGCCTGTTGTCGCGCCAGCCTCTATAGCAGGGATGACATGGATGATACATCTTGGCGAGCAGTAACCGACACCGCCGGACATGAACATCAATTCCTTGACCTTTTTTGAGAGGGCGCCGTCACCGAAAATGCTCGCATAGAAATCGGCAAATGTTCTTCCTGGTTCAGGGGTGACTGTGTTGATTATCTGGAACATCCTTGGAACAAAGCCGCACTTCTTTTTCATGTACGCATTTACTTCTTCTACTGACATCTTTTTCTCTTCTGCCATCTCCATTTCCTCCCGTGGTTTGTTTTCCGGCCTCTCAGCCAGGAACTGTTTTAAACGATCGAAAAATCCCACTGTGATCTCCTCCTCTTGCCGATTGACTTGGCAACTTCACCTCCTCTCTGCGCCATGCATAGCATGACTTAATATTTCCAGTTAAGCGCCACGTCGTGGAACACCTTAAGGTTTTCATAGGGAATGGTTGGGGGGATGTCGCAGCCAGGCACCAGGACGAACCCTCCGTCCTTTCCCGCGATTTCTATAACCTCCCTGCATGCCTGTTCGACTTCAGAAGCCGTTTTGTTGAGCAGCACATGTACAGGGGCGACATTTCCTCCGAAGCACATCTTTCCGCCGAGAATCTCTTTCGCCTTGGCGATGTTGACTTTTTGGTCAAAGAAGATAACGGAGCAGCCCGTATCGATGAACTGTTCCAGTCTGTCGCTGGTGTCACCGCAGATGTGAAGGATGGTGTGGACCCTCTTTGATTTGGCCCAATCACTCATCTTTTTTAGCGCCGGCACGGCGAATTTCGCCATCTGTTTCGGATTGATCAGGTCTCCCGAAGCCGTGGGGTCCGCAATGCTCAAGGCCTCAAGGCCATCGTTGACGAGGGGTTCATAGAGCTTAATGAGCAGGTCTGCACAGAAATCGGTCATCTTCTCGACAAAGGATGGTTTCTTGAAGGTATATTTCATAAAAGCTTCTTCACCGACAAAGCGTGCCGCGAGGGTGAATGGACCCCAGCAGGTCATGGTGACGAGATGCTTTTTTCCTATCTTTTCTTTAACCCGTCTTGTTGCGTCCAAGACGACATTAATAACGGGCTCCTTGAAGAGGTCGTTCATGTCCAGCTTTGCGATGTCCTCTTCAGAATGGACAAAGTGATCAGTGATGTCGGGCGCTCCGATTTCACGGTATTTTGCACCGACCCCGTACTTTTTGCCGAGGGCGATCGCATGAAAATTGTTGAAACCGGAGCCGACATAGACAACGTCACTTCTGATCTTTTCCGCCTCGGTTACGCACATATCGACCATCTTTTCGATATTTTTTGAAAGTTCCTCGAAAGTCGTCCCGTAGTCCTTGATGGACCACATTCCGCCGCCAAAAAGGGTTACCGGAATGCGCTCTGGCCTTCCCATTGCAAAGGCTTTCAACATAGTTTCCCTCGGTGTCATAGTCATGTCTTCTCCTCCTTTAATTGCGAGATATTTTGCTGAAATGATTAATTGTATGGATAACCTCTTTGAACTCCTCGAGGTCAACGGGCGCCTTTAAACTGAATACCCTGCCTGATGCAATGTCGCTGCCGGCGACAATGATGGGGACATCGGGCAGAATGCCCCTTATAATCCGTGTCATTTCTTCAGCAGAGAGCCCTAACTGCTCGGCATCGATGATGACCGCGACGTATGGTTTGTTTAACGACATAGTGATAGCAAGGGAATGGTGGTCCGCTAGGTCAACACTCAGCCCCGCATCGCGGAGTATCCCGTAGAGATTTTTTATGAAAAGGGGACTGTGGGAGCACAGAAGAATTTGTTCCACGGGCGCATTCGATGCAATTTCGGTGCCATCTCAAAAAAGGGGTACGTGTCCTCTTGGGCGCTTTCTTGCACTACTTTCCATGTGGGAAAATGCCCCATTAACGGTGGGGCATTTTCCCACAGTGCCGTCGAAGGAAATTACTGCAGACCTGCTAACCCATGGAGTATTTCTCGCGCAGCAGCAGCTTTATTCATGGTGTAAAAATGGAAATATCTAACTCCATTTCTCACGAGATCCTCGCACTGTTTGAGCGCATATTCAATGCCGAGCTTCGCCATTTCACCGGGCTTATCGAGGAGGGGTGCCATCTTTTCGCGGATCTCCTTTGGGATCGTTGCACTACAGAAATCAGCAAAATCTTCTATTTTTCTGCAATCGGTGATAGGCATAATCCCGGGAAAGATAGGGATGCTGATGCCTATCTTTCCCGCCCGTTCCATGAAATCGTAATAGTAACGGTTATCAAAGAACATCTGGGTAATGGCAAAATCAGCACCTTCATCGATTTTTTGCTTGGTATATTCCATATCCTTCTCGATGCTCGGCGATTCCTGATGTCCTTCAGGATATACCGCAACCGCTATCGTAAAATAGGCAAATTTCTTGACGAATTTGACAAGATCTTTTGCATATTTGAAGTCGCCTCTTGTCAGATCAAAGCCCGGCATATTCCTTGGAGGGTCACCCCTCAGGGCAAGAATATTGTCGATGCCATGGGCCATGTAATCCCTGAGAAGCATGTCCATGGATGTCGGGGTCGCTCCGATACCGGTGAGGTGAGACATCACGGTAAGGTTGGTATCCTGTTTTATCCATTTGAGGGTGTTAACAGTTCCTTCCCGGGTGCTGCCTCCTGCTCCGTAGGTGACCGAAACATAGAGGGGATCATATTGCTTCAGGTCATTAACCACCTGCATAAAGCTCTCTTTCCCTTTAGGGGATTTCGGAGGAAAGAATTCGAATGCGACCCCCCTTTTCCGTTCTTTGAAAAGCTCTTTTATACCCATCATTACTTCCGCTTTACTAAACACGTGTAAAGCTATGCACCTGTTTAGCCGA
>DMNE01000009.1 GCA_003453735.1 Nitrospiraceae bacterium
GATCATGTGCATTTTCTGGTGCAATCGGTTCCGACATATAGTGTGACAAAAATAGTAACGGTGATAAAAAGTATTAGTGCCCGAGAAATATTCCATCGCCGTCCAGAGGTGAAGCGAAAGTTATGGGGGCGAATTTTGGACTGACGGTTATTTCACAAGCACGGTTGCGAAACATGGAAGCGAAGCAATGATTGCAGACTACGTGAAAAAACAAGGGAAAGAATATATAAAACTTCATGAAGATCGACAATTGGGACTTTTTAGTTAATACCCCGTCCGCTTGCGGCGGGGTAGTTTATGTGCGCCTGGCATGGTGCACTTTGTGTAAACCTTATGGGAACATAAGGCAGTTCCGCCGTTACCGGACGGAAGGACAACGCCAACAGGGCAAGGGCAGTACCAGAGATGGGAATGTCTGGAGGAAGCATGAGGNNATTGACCAGTCAGCCGGATAGCATACCTGACTGCCAAGGAGGTAATAAATTAGCAGCAAGTTCAGGTGTAGAAGTCTTCAGGTGCTGCGTATAGCGGTACCGAACGGTCAGGGAGGCGAGCAAACCGGAGGGCTACAACATAAAGGAATGCCTGCCGTGGCGAAATCTGCCCTCACATGAAGCCGTTTGGTGAGATTGATGCGGGAAGCCGAGCCTGTACATGGAGGTGAAGGCCGAAGTCATCAGGGAAGAACTGGTTATGAGCACCTGATGACCCGTCGACATAGGGGGCATGGCACTTCGGGAAAGAGAAACAGCATAAAGTCGAGAAGGTGCTCATTGGCAGCCGTGGATGGCAGCAAGCGGCAAGGGCACTCCTTATAAGGTAGTAAGCGAAGTAGGAGTGAGAGCCAACAGGACTGGCGCATGGGCTTGTAGATAAAGGAGCCCTGGGCGGATGCGCCTTATGTTTAAGGAGCAGTGGACGACACAGTGCGTCCATGATGGGAGGCATGAGCTTATTTCACGAAATGGAGGTCGCATGTCCCGTGGATTACCCAAGCAACGGCGCAAAGTGAAGAGAGACCGCAAGTTGTTAGTACCGCGTCATAGGGATGGACATAAGAGCGTATAAAATTCTACAATAAACACGACATTCCCTTCTTGGATACTGGAAGAGGTGGCAGGGCTGCTTCGTTGCAGCAACAACTCATCTGCCATGTCCAGCTGAAGATAAGACGCCCCATGGGGAAGAATTGGAGAAAAGGTTATTATAAGAATTTCCGGAGGCACGGTAAAGGGGAGAAGGCTAGGTATTAGGAGAGCCTTTATTCATGAGAGTGAAGAAAAGGCACTCAGACCAACGTCATCAAAGGTAAGAGAAGCAATTTTCGATATTTTACAGAAACAGGTTCATGATGCTTCATTCCTTGACCTATATGCTGGTACCGGAGCAGTAGGTTTTGAGGCATTGAGCAGAGGAGCGGCAAAGGTTGTCTTTGTGGAGACCAATCCATTACGGGTGAAGATCATAAACCATTTCGTGACCGAGTTTAACTTTAAAGAGCGTTCCATGGTCATCAGGGGAAAGGCATATGACTTCGTAGAGAAAAGTGCTCTTCACGGTGACTCGTATGATATCGTCTTTGTCGACCCGCCGTACTCTTCGGAAGAACTTGTGAAGGTTCTTGCTCTTTTAGGGGAGGGGGGTATTGTGAGGGAGGATGGCATCGTAATCGCCGAACATTTTTTTAAAACCGCACTTCCTGATACCTTAGAAGGGCTCAAGAAAAAAAAGATTTATAGCTATGGTGATACGTTTCTATCTCTCTATCGGTTGGAGAAATTGTGAAGACAGCCATCTGTCCGGGCACTTTTGATCCCATCACCAATGGTCACCTCGACCTTATAGGGAGAGGACTGATGATTTTTGACGAAGTAATTGTGGCGGTTGCGCCGAGCCCGAAAAAAGAACCCTTCTTTACCCTTGACGAACGTCTCAGGATGATCAGGGAATCCGTTAAGAAGTATACGAATGTAAGGGTAGAGACCTTTAATGGATTACTCGTAAATTACGTGAAGTCGAGGAGAAGTATCGCAATCATTAGGGGATTAAGGGCCATATCCGACTTTGAGTATGAGCTCCAGATGGCGCTGATGAACAGGAGACTTGATATGAGTATCGAGACGGTCTTCATGATGCCTTCCGAGGAATATTCCTTCCTGACCTCCACCATTGTGAAAGAGGTTGCTTCCTTCGGAGGTTCCGTAAAGCAGCTTGTCCCCGAAGTGGTTGAAAAAACGCTCCTGGAAAAACTCAAGATTATGGGAGATATCTAGAATGAGGGTCCATGTGTCAAACAAGGCCGCTCCAGGTAAGCTATATGAGCTCCGTCTTCACCGCGCATGAACAAAAGCGAGTGCTAACACATGGGACGCAAAGAACTTCCTGTTCCTCCTCACTTTAACGCAAAGAAGAGCGGCGATGTCTGGAAAGTGCCCTATGAGGAAAGGGCTGAAGAAGCGAGGAAGTGGAGAAAACAGCATAACATACAACCAGCAGGCGAAGACCGCTTCAAAATCTGTCTCATAACTATTGATGTGCAAAATACGTTTTGTATTCCTGGCTTCGAATTGTATGTGGCAGGCCGTTCAGGTACAGGGGCTGTTGATGACAGTGAAAGACTTTGCGAATTCATCTATCGAAATCTTGATGTGCTTACGCAAATATGCCCTACGATGAATACTCATCGGGCGATGCAGATTTTCCATCCCCTCTATCTGATCAATGATAAGGGGGCACATCCCTCTCCTTTCACCCTGATTTCGGAGGAGGACGTGTTGAACGGTCTTTGGAAATTTAACCCTGAGCTTTGTTACAGTTTGCGGATCACCGAGGACTACGGACAGCGCCATCTGCTACATTACGCTCGAAAGCTGAAAGAAGGGGGAAAATATGAGCTCACTATATGGCCCTATCACGGCATGCTGGGGGGTATTGGCCATGCTCTTGTCTCATCTTTTGAGGAAGCTGCCTTCTTTCATTGCATAGCGCGATACAGTCAGACTGATTTTCACTTGAAAGGTGACAGGCCGTTTACCGAGCACTATTCCGCTCTCGGTCCAGAGGTGCTGGAGGGTCCAGACGGAAAGCCGGTAGGGCAGAGGAGCGAGAAGTTTTTCAGAAAACTTCTCCACTTCGATGCGGTCCTCATCGCCGGACAGGCTAAAAGCCATTGTGTAGCATGGACGATTGACGCACTGATGGAAGACATCCTTGCCCAGGACAAACGGCTCGCCGAGAAGGTATATCTCCTGGATGATTGTACCTCACCCGTCGTTGTGTCGGGGGTATTGGACTATACGGAACAGGCGGACGCAGCGTTCAGGAGATTNNGGCATCAAACTTTAAGGCACAGAGAAGAATGAAAAGTAAGGACATTCTCCATGAGACAGTTAGCGATAAATCCGGCGAGCAATCCTTGCCTCATGTCTGTTAGCGCGAAGAAGCTTTAGGAGGCAGCTTAAGGGCGCGAGCGGATTTTAGACCTCTATTTTTGGTTCGTGAGAATTACCTTGCTGGCTTCATCTGTTCACCACAGCAAATAATATCGCAAAAATCAGCACAACCGCAAGATTCAGCAACTATTAGGTTTAGTCCGCATGTACCACATTCATAACGACTACCCGCTTTGAGTTCTTTCTGCAGCTTTGGGGAAGTCTTTACTGCAGCTTTCTTCACTTTAGACAGCTTTGCAGCCTTTGAAACGTTTACTTTTTTCTTCATTACCACTGTTCCTCCTTGGAAATGCGATTATTTACACTATATCATATTTCATCCCTCATGGGTCAAGATCATCGGTAACGCGGTTTCTACGAGGTATTGAAAGAGTAAGAGCGGAACTTTCCTTTCTCTTCAGAGGATCTACAATGCCACTAAGACCTCTTCCTAACATAATGATTGTAACTGCCAATCGGTAATCCCAAATAAATTCTTAAGAAGAGGAGTGCGTCTTGCCCGGTGTTCGCACATTCTATAGATGTCATTATTGTCTCTTCTATTGCTTTTCGCTTATCAAGGGCAACCGAAAAAATAAATGATCTGGTTTCTCTATATTCATTGTTTGGGTGAGTCAAAGGCCCCAATATGCTACAATTCATAAGCACATTGCATATCTTAGGAACGGTATATGATTGCCTTTTATTATCGCGTCAGACATTTAGAGCAAAAAATCAGTTTCTCTATCGCTTGAACTTCCCGAGTCTCCGGGCCAACGCCGTAGTCTCCCGTAAGAGATTTTCGACCTCCTCTAGACCCCTGTCCCAGAAACTCTTATCCGTAATGCCCACACCGAGTTTTTCGAAGATATTTTTGGGCGAGTCCGACAGTCCTGCCGATAAAAATTCTTTGACCTTCTCGATAAATTGAGGATTCTTTTTGACCGAGTTTTGAAGGTATTTGGAGATCAAAAGTCCGCTGGCATAGGAATAGACATAAAAAAAATAACGGATATGTCCCCAGTAGACCCACCAGTTTTCCGATCCCGGAGATTGTTCAACAGCCTTTCCCATATAAGCTGCCATATTTCTCTGGAATAATTTCCCGATCTCCTCTTTTGATAGATAACCTTTTTGCCTGTACGCTTGATGAAGTTCCTGCTCAAATCGATAACAGGCGACTTGCCTGAATATGGTCGAAACATCGTCGCTAAGTTTATTTACCATGATGGCAAGCCTCGAGTCGTCATCAGACTCGTTGATGAGTTCCTGAAGCACAAAGTCTTCCATAAAGGTGCTAGCAACTTCCGCAGTGGAAAGAGGGGCCCCAAAATTCAGGGCGTTCTGGTTTTCCCTCATTAATTCATTGTTTATCCCGTGGCCAAGTTCGTGCGCCAAAGTCAAAACATCCTGCAGTTTGCCTGTATGATTGAGGAGGATGTACGTCGGCTGAGAAATGAGATGATGCATACAGAAAGCACCGCTCGCCTTCCCTTTTCTTGGATATACATCAATTTGGCCGTTGTCTCTGAATCTCGTAAAGATGTCCGTAAATGTATGATCAAGTTTCTTAAAAACCCTTTCTATAAGCTTGACGGATTTACCGTAGGAATAACTCTTCTCGATATTCCCATATTCCACATTCCTCTCATGGTATTGTAATTTCCTTACCCCCATAAGTTTTGCCTTGAGAGCATAGAATTGTGAAGGTATGGCAAACCTTTCAGATACCGCTCTGATAAGGGCATCAACAATTTCGCTATCGATATCATCGCTGATATGTCTGCTCAAGTCCGGCCTCGGCATTTTACGAAGTTCATCGTCAACTATTTTATTGGCGAGGATAGCATTTATTTCTGCTTCCGCAACCTCGACATGTTTACTCAATATGCCATTGAACGCACGAGATGCTGAATCTCTCACTACTTTGTTTCTGCTAGTCATCATGCTTGTTATTTCCGCAAAAGTCTTCAATTCCTTTCTGGCGTTCTCTGAAGTCACTTCTCTTTCTTCCTTTACCAGAAATCCTGACGTCATCTTTACCCAATTCAAATATGAGGTTGATGCCTTGAGATTCAGGATCCGTTCCTCGGCCTCACTGAGGAGATATCTGGACTCAGCGAATATCCGTTCGAGGAAATGTCGATACTCCTTCAGCCCTTTATATGCAAGAAATCGTTTCTGTTTTTTCTGCGGTATCGTGCCTATCCGTAAGTAGAAAAACTGGATGTCGTTCTGAAGCCTCCGACTGAATTCCTCAATCTTGTTGAATTTTGCCTTAAGGGTAGGGTCATTCTGATTCTGCTGTGTCCTGAGCGTAAAATAGTATCCCTCGTCCCCATCAGTGCCGCAATGCCTATTCCATGCTTCATATTCGTCCAAGGCCTGTTTGAGTATCGCAGGTTGTTCGAGATAGTCTTTTCGCGTTTTCCATTTGTTGATAAATGCGTAACTCTTCTGCTCAACGAGCTTGCGCTTCATCTCTATCCGAGGATCATCATCGCCTTGAAGGAGGACGGTGAGATGCCATGCAGTAGTGCCCATCTTTATTAATTTTCCCATCTCGATTTATTCCTCCCCCCGTGACCAGTCGGCGGCTCTAAAGACCTTTTTCATCTCCTTCTTCATCGATTGTGGCCTCTCTTTTGTGATCAAATTATTACAAGCACGGGTATTCATCGCTTAAAACCTGAAATAGCATTGCGCATGATATCAACAGGCGGTTTTATTCCTGTCCATATCTCGAATGCAAGAACTCCCTGATGGAGAAGCATACCGAGACCATCAAGAGTTTTGCATCCCTTCTTAGACGCAGCCTTGAGGAGAGGCGTTTCTTTATAAATAAGGTCGCAGACCGTCATCTTCCCTGTAAGAAGAGAGAGATTGACAGGGGAACAATCAGTATTCTTCAGACCGAGAGGGGTGGCGTTGATTACGATGTCGATACCCTCTAGGCTAGCAAGATTCTTTGTGCGGCCGACATTAGGCCGGATAGTGCGCAGGTCGTTCACTAGTCTCTCAACTTTGCCTTCGTCTATGTCGAATATCTGGAGTTTAGTGACCTTTTCACTCAGGTAATAACTTATAGCTCTGCAGGCACCTCCAGCACCGATTATCACGGTAGATCTTCCTTCGATTTCAATTCCTGCCTCATTCAAAGACTCCATGAACCCCCTGCCGTCGGTGTTGTACCCTACGAGTCGACCATCAGAGTTTTGTATGGTGTTAACTGCTCCGATGAATGCGGCCTCTTCATTTACCACATCTAGGAATTGAATCACGTTCTCCTTGTGTGGAACGGTAACGTTTATCCCTTTCAGATCCAGTGCCTTTATTGCCTTTACGGCATCCCCTAAAAAGTTAGGCCTTACCGGAAACGTTACATAACAGTAATCCAAGCCCAGATACGAGAAGGCGACATTATGCATTAAAGGAGATAAACTGTGCTCCACCGGATAACCAAAGAGACCGGTAATTTTCGTCGTACCATGTATCTTCATATTACCCCCATAAATATAGTAGTGTGCGAATTCTTGTGCGGTTATGATAAGGCAGTAATGGCATCCACTAATCCCCTAGGAGTGGACTCGATGACCACCACTTTTATTCCAAGGAGATCCTGTATATCCTGCCGCGACAGATCATCGAGAAAGACTTCATGCCCNNTCTCTCATAACAATATTGGGGATAAGGAGAATGTCATCCTTTCTTATAACCTCGGAAAGGGACCTCACTACATCCCTTCCGGTAAGAAGTCCAGCGACCGTAATACTTGTACTGAAGAAGGTATTTTCGACAGCGATAGCCTCAATATCGATCCCGCCCCTATTGAGTTTGTCCACAAACTTAGAGAGAAACGGATAAAAAGAGATGCCGGTAAAAGTGATGAACCTCTTTGTCCCTGTCACCTGAGCAATATTGATTTTTTTTGCCTGCTGACTGAACAGGGGCACCATGCCCACACCATTTTCCAGTTGGGGAAATTCGCCATATTCGTGCAGTGGCGGAAAAGCGATCCCAGCCTTCAAATAAAGCTCGTCTGCGGCATAGACAATGGAATCTCCATGTTTCTTCCTGAACCTTTTCTGGAATGAGCATATGACGGCGATTGCCTTCGCCGCATCGTCCTTTTCGACGGGATTCATTTTCACTGGTGACTTTCTATGGGCGGTAAGGCCGACAGGAACCACGGCTATGGATAGGACATAAGGATACAATTTATAGAGGTCCCTGATGGTTTGCAAGAGATCTTTCCCGTCGTTATACCCAGGACACAATACAATCTGGCAGTGCATCCGTATCTTGTGTTCCTTGAAGAAACGCAATTCCTTCAGGATGTCCGGCGCCTTCGGGTTTCCGAGCAGGATATTGCGAATCGTTTTATTCGTGGAGTGAATGGATAGATATAGAGGACTCAACCGCTGCTCCACAATCCTTTTCTTCTCCTGAGGGGTGAGGCTTGTGAGTGTTACGTAGTTGCCATAGAGAAAAGACATCCTATAGTCCTCATCTTTGACATAGAGGGTTTTTCGCAGACCCTTGGGAAGCTGACTGACAAAACAGAAAAGACATTTATTCCTACATATCTTTATCTTGAAGGGTTTTATTTCTAATCCCATTTCCTTACCTTCGCATGAAGAGAGTTTGAAAGAGAGTCTCATATTCTTCCTCATGATGAGGATGTCCAGTTCCTCTTCCTTGCTATAAAAAAGGAAATCGACTACATCGCAGACCTTATGACCGTTAATCGAAATAATGACGTCTCCTGCTCTTATGCCGGCCGAATAGGCTGCACTGCTGGGCAGTACCCGTTCGATTTCGATGCCGTGATCCTTATGCACTGGTCTGTTTAAGCCCCCGGTATGCATAGTGTAATCCCGACGCTATAGTCAAGATCGCGGTAATCCATATCAGGTAATGTCGCACATGAGGGAGTGACGGAACATTCAAGTCTAAAACTACGTAGCATATCAAGACAAACTGAAGCGCGATGGCGGTCTTCCCGAGCATGGTGGCATCAACTTTTGTTTTATGAGTGACAATGTAAAGAACGATCCATCCCGTTATCACTATGATGTCCCTACTGATCATCGTTATTGTGAGCCATGTGGGGATCAGCCCATAGATGGCGAAGAGAATAAATGATGTCACGAGGAGAAACTTGTCGGCAAGGGGATCGAGGAAGCTTCCGAGGGCAGTCTTCTGATTTCTCAATCGAGCGATCAACCCATCAAACAGATCGGTGAGCGCGGCGACGGCGAACAGATACAGGGCGTAATCATATCTCTTGTAAATGACAGATGTTACGAAGAGGGGTATCAAGATTATCCTGGTGATGGTGAGGGTGTTGGGAAGATTAAGGGTACCCACGGAGCTTTCCGCCTACGGAATATTGAAGGGGATGGGGCTGAATTTCAACCTCAAGCCGATCTTCTTGTAACAGGAATTATCAGTTCTTTCCTTAGTGATATAATCCAAAAGAGCCTCTGAATGGCNNCCTTCTTTGCACCGCTGATATCTCCTCGTAAAAAAAGGACCTCACCGAGACCGAGCCTGCAATAGATGAGCCCCCGTACATCCCTTGTCTTTCTGAATCGCCGCGCAGCTTTCTCAAGGCATTGCTCAGCTTCTTTCAATCTCCCCTTCATGAGATACGTCATCGCCATACTCCAAAGGGTATACGAGTAGCTTACGATGTCGCCTATCTTTTTATACAAGGTTTCTGCCTTCTTGAGGTGCTTCATCGCTTCGGTATAGGCGCCTTTCATTCGTAATGCATTGCCGATACCACAGTGAGAATAGGCGACGCCGAACCGGTCATGAAGCGATAATAAGAATTTGTTTGCTTCTGTATAATAGTTCAACGAATCACCCCACAATCCGGCAACTCTCGATACACCACCGAGGCCGCAGAGACAGTATCCCTTCGCTTCCTGATTTTCGACCTCCGGCGATGACGANNCGAAGGCCATTCCCTCTGTATCAGACTTCTCCTCATAAATGCTTCGGGCTTGAGTGAACAATTTCAATGCGGCCTTCCAAGCACCCAATGCCCTCAATGACAACCCGAGCCCGACCATTGCATCAGCACGCATAATCTTTTTTCTCATCTGTTTGCTGAGGGAAATCGCTGCCGTGTAGGCATCTTTCGCGCCAAGAAAATTTCCTGTCATCCTATACGTATCCCCCATGGAGAGGAGACAACAGAGCATGCCATTGTTGTTTTCGTTTTGCGAGTATTCCCTCAAGGCTTTCCGATATGTCGACAATGCTTCCCGGTATCGTGTACCCTCACGCAAGCGTTCAGCTCTTTGAAAAATGTCACTTACCATTGAGTCTCTCTCTCAATTTCGATGTGAGTATACGATAATCTTGAGCATTAAAGAAGGCCGAACCCATAACCAGTATCTCGGCACCGGCGTCAGCTACGTCCTTCGCATTCTCGTACTTAATGCCTCCGTCTACTTCAATATACACGGACAAACCCCGCTCCATGACCATGCCCTTAAGCATCCGTATCTTTCCCAATGCCTGTGGTATGAAACTCTGCCCACCAAACCCTGGATTGACGGACATGATGAGCACATTGTCCACATCGGAGATGATGTTGTCCAGGCTCCATATCGGTGTCGCAGGATTAATAGAGACCCCTGCCTTCACCCCGCTGTCCTTTATCCAGTGGACTGATCTGTGGAGGTGGACACATGACTCTAGATGTACTGTGAGAAAATCGCACCCAGCAGCGATGAAATCCTTTATATATCGGTCCGGGTCTTCTATCATGAGGTGCACGTCTAGGGGAAGTCCGGTGATCTTTCTGATTGCTTCCACAACAAATGGCCCTATGGTGATATTCGGGACAAAATGGCCGTCCATAATATCGAGGTGGAGCATATCAACTCCTGCCGATTCAGCTGCGCGTATCTCTTCACCCAACCTCATGAAGTCGGCTGAAAGAATTGACGGCGCTATCCTAACCATGTGACGTCGTTTCTCCTTCAAGTCGAAGTTCTATGATATCTCCTGACTTTATGAGAGAAAAAGGCTTTGGTTTTTGCCCCTTGACCTTTCCTCCCTGCCCCTTGAACTCTATCGTGAGACCAAGTTTTTTAGCAAGATCAGATGCGTCATCCGAACTTTTTCCTGAGAAATCCGGACAGGAGTAAACAGTATCGTAAGGCCCAAGACTTACCACTAGAGAAAGGGAATCCCTCACGGGTTCATCTTGGTTCGGCCTTTGGGAGATGATGACGTCTTTTTCAATGGTTCTGGAATGAACGCGGACAATCTTTTCGATCCGGAGGCCGTTCTTTAGGATGATAGATTCAGCATCATGTAATTGCTGGCCTATGAGGTCAGGGACAGACTGTATCTTCGGCCCTTTGCTCAAAAACACCTTGATCCCCCTTTCTTCTTTGACCTTGTCGCCGGGGGGGATGTCCTGACGACTGATACGGCCATCGGTTATCGTGGGATCGTACTCCTCCCCTTCAACCTTTAGATANNAGGGACAGACTGTATCTTCGGCCCCTTGCTCAAAAACACCTTGATCCCTCTTTCTTCTTTGACCTTGTCGCCAGGGGGGACGTCCTGACGACTGATCCGGCCTGCGGTTATCATGGGATCGTATTCTTCCCCTTCAACCTTCAGATAAAGACCACTTTTGGTGATAAGATCATCTGCCTCAATAACTGTCATTCCTCTCAGGTTCGGTACCTCAACGGTTTTACTGAAACTCATGATCTTAAAGGTAAGAAAGCCCGACAGTAATCCCATCAGGATAAATCCTAAGAGATACAGGGGAAGCGTGAATATTTTTTTCAAGCTCTTCTGCATAGTCTCACCGCGAAGAAACCATCAAGATCGTTCTTGTGCGGATATGTACGGAAGAATCCATTATTCATAAAACCTTTAACAAACGAAACGGGTGCTTTGTCTATGATATAAAACTCCTTCGAATCCTTCAAGAATTCTTTTATGACTTCCTCGCCTTCTTCTGGTTCGGTAGAGCATACAGAGTATACCATGGTGCACCCTGGTTTCAACAACCTTGATATCGAGCGGAGAAGACCGACCTGTTTTGCAGCGAACCGGGAGAGATCCTTTGCTGTGTACCGATACTTGATATCAGGATTCCTCCGTATGACTCCCATAGAAGAGCAGGGTGCATCAAGGAGAATCCTGTCGAAATGCTCATTCACAAAATATTCACGGATATCCGTATGAACCACGTTCACTGATGCTAGGGCGAGGGTTGATATATTTGTCATTAACCGTTGGATTCTTTCTTCCTCACTATCGACTGCTACTATCTCTCCCCGGTCTTCCATAAGTTGGGCAATATGCGTCGTCTTTCCCCCAGGTGCAGCGCACGCATCGAGTATCCGTTCCCCTGGCCTGGGTTCGAGGAGATATGTTATGAGCTGGGATGCCTCATCCTGGACGATTACTAAACCCGTACCTGAGAGTTCTTTAAATGCATCGAAGTCCCTCAGTTTTATGCCATCCGGAGAAAAATGCGTGGGTTCTGCATGAATACCCATATCTGAAAAGGATTGGATTATGTTCTCCCGCTTTGCCTTTAATGTATTCACCCTAAGAGTAAGAGGAGGGATCTTATTGTCTGCTCCGGCTAACTCCAGGGCCTCCTTCTCTCCGAATCGCCTGATCCACCTTTTTATAAGCCATTGGGGATGGGAGGTGTACAGCGAGATATGCAAAGGATCTTTTCCCTCCTTCAATCTGTTCAATCTCGATTCTATGGTTTCACGGTTTCTGAGCATGTTTCGTAATACCCCGTTTACCAGTTCGGGTCTGCCTCTTCTTTTCTCTAGATCTACAGCCTCATTCACCACCGCCCACTCCGGTACCCGCATAAAGAATAACTGATATACTGCTAGTCTCAAGTTATTTATGGTTTGTGACCAAAGACCAGAGGGTCGTTTTAGAAATGCTTTTAGGATCCAGTCAAGGGTGTCCCGGTGTCGCAATACGCCATAGACGAGCTCCATGAGGAACGACCGTTCTCTTTTGTCAATTTGCGGATAGAGGTTTTCAAGAACATCCTTCGGTTTTTTCCCTCTTTGCCATATCTCGAGTAATGCGACCAAAGCAAGTTCTCGGGTGTTCAGCTTAACTTTCATCTACCTTGAAACATTCAGACGCAGAAGAAAATAGCAGAAACAGCGCATCCAATTCCCTCTCGTGGTTCAGATCGCCTGAGACTTTTTACGCTTAACCATAGACTCATTCTCTGCAGAAGAATTCTATGGCCTCTTTGACTCTTTCGAGACTGACCCTGGTATTGAAACACGGCCCAAAGGGACGCTCGTTAATAATACCCAGAGTTGGAAGGGGATAGGAGTCGACGATACCACTGCTCAGGTCTCTCTCACATGCAACTGCAACAATAGCCTCAGGGCGAACATCGGTCACTATTTTTCGTGCGAGATTTCCACCTGTAGCAACAAAAAGCCTCAGGCCATTGGCATCCGCAATCTGGATGAGGTCTTTGATCTCGCATTTCCCGCACCGCTTGCATTTGTAAATATCATGGGTGATCCGTATGTCGCAATCGCTTATCTGGAGGCAATGGGGAAGCAACAGCAGTATCCGTTTTGCCCTGGACTTTTCCCGCTTCACCAGTTTGTTGTTGAGGCTGATAATAAGACCTTGAAGTTTTTCCTTCCTTTCTTTTGAAAAAGAACCAGCGAGCATGAAGAAAGGATAGAGGATTCTTAACGTAAGTCCTCTCAGCAATCTTTGAATCATTTAAGCGTCATCCCTTGTTTCAGCTTCCTGCCCTGTAAAAATGCAGAGGCAGGCATCGGTTTTTTCCCTGGTGGTTGAAGTTCAATGATTGAAAGAAGGCCGTTTCCTGCACCGATGATTACTTCATGCGGAGTGATCTTCTCTATAACTCCCGGCGCTCCGTTCCCCGCCGTTGGCTTTGCCTTAAGAATCTTGACCGCTTCACCATTGATATAACTGTATGCTCCGGGCCACGGCTGCATCCCGCGGATAAAATTGCAGATATCATCCGCGCTTCTTGACCAGTCTAGCAAACCGTTTTCCTTTCTTAATGCCGGGGCAAAACTCACTTCACCCGTCTGCGGAAAGGGCTTTACAGAACCATTGCGCAACCCTTCCAACGTTTTTTCGAGTAAAGAAGCGCCTAATTCCGAAAGTGTTTTGCTGAGACTGTAAGCAGTGTCCTCAGGCGTGATTTCTAACTCCTCCCTAAGGAGGATAGGGCCCGAGTCAAGTCCCTCGTCCATGAGCATAGTAGTGATCCCAGTTTTCTTTTCGCCGTTCATAATTGCCCATGCGATAGGAGCTGCCCCTCTATATTTTGGAAGGAGTGATGCGTGGACATTGATGCAGCCGCGGCGCGGTATTTCAAGTACTGATTTTGGGAGTATCTTTCCGTACGCAACAACGATGATGAATTCTGGCTTCAAGGCTGCTATTTTGCCTGATACTACGCTGTCCATTAAAGTAGCCGGTTGGATTACCGTTAACCCTGCATCGACTGCGGCAAGTTTTATCGGCGGAGGAGTAAGTTTGTGGCCTCTCCCCTTTATCTTATCGGTTTGTGTGACGACAAGACTGATCTCTTCCCTCGATCTGATCAAGGCTTTAAGTGAAGAAACAGCAAACTCCGGTGTGCCAAAAAATACAATGGACAAATCAGCCCCAGAAGGTGAGATGCCGGGCGGGTTGGTGACAGATGTTCCAACGATACCGTAAAAAGAGGAATCCTTTGAGGATGTGCAAATAAACCCTGCTTCTCCGCTTTTCGTCCCCGGTGTTGCTCAAGCCCCGTATCTTCAGTTATACCCTTGAAAGGGCCTTTTGGAAGCGTTTCTTAAAGAACTCCCTCTTAAGCCTACTAATCCTGTCAATGAGGAGTCTGCCATTGAGATGATCGATCTCGTGCTGCAAGGCCCTGGAAAGAAGTCCTTCACCTTCTACCTCCATGAAGCTGCCTTCCCTGTCCATTCCCTTGACAACAACCTTTTCTGCCCTTTTTACCGTGGTTATATATCCAGGAAGGCTGAGGCATCCCTCTTCACTTTCAACCTCTCCCTCTGTGTGTAGTATCTCAGGATTAATCAGCACAATGAGAGGTGTTTGTTCTCCCTCCCTTACGCTTACATCGACGACTATCAGTCTCAGCGAGACGCCCACCTGGGGTGCAGNNGAAGCTGTAGGTCTCTACCGATATCTTCTACAGGTAGAGCCCGCTTTGCCAGAACTTTCTCCGGATATCTTTTGATTTCGAGCAGCGCCATGAATTATTATATCATAAACCTCACACAATACGGAGGGTAAAAAGAGGGAAATTCTGAGCATTCATATGTGCATCCTCATATGAATGCGACTGAGGGAAGCCAAGGGTCTCGTTCGACAGTATTCCCTTCCCATGGGGGAGGTGAGCTTTAACATTTTTGTGGATCGGAGGTACTCCGTGAGCGCTACTTATGATGTGGTTTTGAAGACCGAGATGCCTGATGTGGGTATTCCCAAAAGAGGCAAGGTGAGAGACATTTATGACTTTGGTGATTATCTTCTCCTTGTGGCGACAGATAGAGTGTCTGCCTTTGATGTTGTCCTCCCGAATGGTATTCCGGGAAAGGGGAGGGTACTGACACAGATATCGATCTTTTGGTTCCGTCTGATGCAAGACATTGTCAAGAACCATTTGGTTGCAACCGACATTAATGACTTTCCCGGGTCGCTCAGGAAATATAAAGATACGCTTGAAGGAAGAAGTATTTTAGTAAAAAAGGCAAAACCCCTTCCCATCGAGAGCATTGTGAGGGGTTATCTCTCTGGAAGCGGATGGAAAGAATACAGGGAAAAAGGCACCGTCTGCGGGATCAGCCTGCCTCATGGTCTCGTGGAATCATCGAGACTTGAGGAATCAATCTTTACTCCGTCAACAAAGGCTGTAGAAGGCCACGACATTAATATCTCAATTGATGAAGTCAAAAAGCTTTTGGGTAACGAAAAAGCGGACTGGGTGAAGACGTTGAGTTTGCAGATCTATTCAAAAGCAAGGGCATTTGCGGAAAATAAGGGCATCATTATTGCCGACACAAAGTTTGAGTTCGGCATGCATGACGGCGAAATAATTCTCATAGATGAAATTCTCACCCCTGACTCTTCACGGTTTTGGTCCATGAAGGACTATCAGCCCGGAAGAGGGCAGAAGAGTTTTGATAAACAGATTGTGCGAGATTATCTCCTCACCCTTGATTGGGATAAGACACCGCCCGGGCCCATGCTTCCAGATGACATCGTTATAAGGACTGCGGAGAGATACAGGGAGATAGTGGAATTGTTGGTTGATTAAACGGTCTGGGCAAAAGAGCGGCTATGTGTTTAACCCTGTCTTTCAGTCCTCCCGGGTACTCCTCAACTCGACACGACTGAAGACATTGGGCAACATGTGTAACGTGTGTTATGATAGATGCAATCGAACAATAAATAATAAAATAATCTGAAGGGAGCACCATGGCGCAACCGAAAGTACTGGCATTTGTCCTTGCTGGAGGCAAGGGCGAAAGACTCTTCCCCCTGACCTCATTTCGCTCCAAGCCCTCGGTTCCTTTTGGCGGCAGATACAGGATAGTAGACTTTGTCCTGAGCAGTCTTGTTAATTCGCATATCTATTCCATTTACCTGCTGGTACAGTATAAATCGCAGTCCCTCATCGAGCATGTGAGACAGAACTGGGTTCTCTCCTCCGTGATGCGGGATCATTTTGTTGCTGTTGTTCCACCACAGATGCGCTTGGGACCGGAGTGGTTTCAGGGCACTGCAGATGCCGTTTTCCAGAATATCGACCTTATCCGTCAACATAACCCGGAGCTGGTTTTAGTCTTCGGAGCGGATCACATTTATAGAATGGATATACGACAGATGATAGATTTTCATTTGGAAAAAGACGCTTTCGTCACAGTTGCTGCTAGGCCGGTAGCAGTCGGATCGGCTTCGGCGTTTGGGGTTATAATCACTGACAATGATAAGAGAATCATCGGATTCCAGGAGAAACCGAAAAATCCTACTCCCATGCCGGATAATCGTGATCTGGCATATGTCTCTATGGGTAACTATCTTTTCAATACTGATGTCCTTTTAGATGCACTCGCGAAATCTCAACGGAAGAAGCAGCACGATTTTGGCGCTCATGTTATACCTGACCTAGTGGGTTCCGAGAAGGTTTTCGCATATGATTTCGGCACGAATATCATTCCAGGCACCAAGCCTTACGAAGAGAAAGGGTATTGGCGGGACGTCGGAACCATAGCCTCATTCTTTGACGCACACATGGATATGTTAGGTGAATCGCCCTGTTTCGAGTTGAATAACAAATTCTGGCCCATTCATAGCTCAGGCGACCGGGGAGCCGCAGCGAAGCTCCTGAAAGGGAAAATAACGAACAGCATCATTGCCGAGGGAACCACGATTCATGATGCCCAGATAAAAAATTCTATTATCAGAAGCAACGTCACTATTGAAGGAGATGTGATCGTGGAGGACTGTATCATATTTGACCATTCTCTGCTGAAAAGCGGCTGCAAGCTTCGGAAGGTGATTGTGGATAAGTTGAATGTCATTAAAGAGACCGAACAGATCGGCTTCAATCCTGAAAAGGATCACTTTCGCTGTCACATTGACCCGTCCGGGATAGCGATACTCCCGAGGATGGCAGGCCGATGACCGATGAAGAAGAGTAATGAAGAGATATTTAAAAACTCTTCTTTTGTAGTACCATGTTTTCATAAAGGATGCGTATTCTCCGCGTGGATTTGGGAAGCTGATAGGCAAATCCGTGATATCCCTTCAGAAATGGGACCGCAAGGGAATATTGAAGGTGCACCGGTCTCCGACTAATCGGCGCTATTGCAAACTCCACGTTCTGGAGAAGAACTACCGCGACCTCAAAGCGCAAAGCCCAGGCCTCGGTCGAAAATAAGGTCAATAGCGGTTTCAACGATCGCTACGAAAGAAAACATTCAAGGTGCCGAGGACTTGCGGCATGTCTTTATCTCAGATGCTGCCAAGAGTGTCAAGAGGAAACTAGCTATCTGGAGGAAGGGAATTATTCGGGATAAAGCGGAGTTTAAAGCTTTGGAGGCTAGTTCTCTCCGTAAGCAGGTCAACCCGGCCTGTGGCAGTAAACCCTGTCCCGTCAGCGCGTTCCTTTGGTCATTAAACCGCATGGGGGACAGAGTTAAGTGCCTCATGTGCGAGCATGAGGTACTCAGTGACAAGGTTGCTGCCATAAACTATCTCCATAGAGCCGATGATGCGGAGGTTACCCCATTCAGCCTTACGGGCGCGTCAGAGAGGTTTTGATGGAGAGGTTTCTACGCCGGTTGGAATGCGATGGCTTTCTTGTGCAGCCCCCGGGTCTGAAACCCGAGACCAAGGCCTACCTCAAGAGGGAATGGGAATTCCTCTGTCGCAGGTCGGTAGCGCGTAAGCCGGAGCGGACTGTTCCGGGCAGGACTGCAGACACCGGAGAACCACACGGACAGAGCGCTGTGG
>DMNE01000340.1:0-1298 GCA_003453735.1 Nitrospiraceae bacterium
TTGCTTTTTTAACATAGAAGAAATACCGATATGTCATCAATTATTTCTTCGGTGACGTTATATTTAGAGTAAATATAATCCCTATGCAAAACGTCGAGAATTTCATGATTGATTGAGACGGAGGAAACAGCCTTGAAAACCTCTTTTCTTGCCAGATCGAGAATTTTTCGTGGAGCGCCTTTGGGAGAGATAACGCCGCTCACGAGCACATTGGTATCAATAACCGCCCTAATTTTTCGCACCGGCACGAACCTCTTGAACCGCTCGCTTTACGTCTTTTGCAACTTCTTTCTCCGAAAAACCAATATTCTTTTTGCCGAGCTGCTGCAGTGCCTTCCCAAACCTCTCTTGCCAGGTAGTGACTTTCTGCTTTTCCAGCTTCTTTTTCAGAATCAGTTTTTCATCCGGATCAAGTTGATCTATGATGGAGATAAGTTTCTGAAAAGGAATCTCCAGTTTTATCGACTTTGTAGCCATTAAACACCTCCTTACACTACTTTTGTTTTCATTCTAACATAGGTGGTGAGTCACCTCGGATATGAGAGTCAAAAGAGGGGTGCAAATCTTCATTACTGACACATGTGTCAACATTGAAAATCTGACCCTTCTCTTCATTAAGCATCCCCTCATAGAGATCTTCCTCTGCCCCGGCCAAAGGAAATACCGAGATGTCTCATTCTAGCCCTTAAGGTGCTTGCGTTTATCCCCAGCACTTCTGCAGCCCCCTTTTTACCATGAATTCTGCCTTTCGTAAGATCCAGAACATATTTAATGTGGCGCGCTGTGACATCATCTATTAACAGCGATTCATTGCTTGAAGGCTGCACAATTGTTGCCTTTACCTCTTGGTGAGGCAGCAAATTATCAAAAAATAGTTGGTCTCCTTCCTTGTTTACTATAAGGGCTCCCTCCACAATGTTCTCAAGCTCCCTTACGTTTCCTGGCCAATCATAGGCCATAAGCCTATCAATGGCTCCGGTGGCCAGTTTGGGTTTCTCTCTGAGTTTAAGCTCAATGGATTTGCGGTCGATGAAGTAATGAGCCAGGGCCGGAATATCTTCTCTTCTCTGCCTCAGNNGATGGGAAAGACATTGAGTCGAAACCAGAGGTCTTCACGAAATCGCCCCGAGGCAATCATCTCCGGGAGGTTTCTGTGTGTGGCCGATATAATCCGAACGTCCACAGGAATGGACGTTGTTCCTCCCACGCGTTCGATCTTTTTTTCCTGCAAGACCCGGAGCAGCCTCACCTGGGCCTGGGTTGGAAGCTCTCCTATTTCGTCCAGAAAGATCGTGCCC
>DMNE01000340.1:1386-1638 GCA_003453735.1 Nitrospiraceae bacterium
CTCTTTTCCTGTGCCCGTCTCTCCAAGCAACAGAACAGGGCTGTTGAGATGCGCCACCTGCCGCACCATTTTCATCACTTCCTTTAAACCGAAATCGGAACCAATGATCTCATTGCCCAAAGCTGAACGCATCTCCTTTAGTAGGTAACGGTTGTCGTCAGCAAGTATGTCTCTCAACCGGCTGACTTCCTGATGCTGTCGTTGCAGTTCATCGTGGGCCCTGCGGCACTCCTCCGTCCGCTCGCGCACCAG
>DMNE01000340.1:1764-3197 GCA_003453735.1 Nitrospiraceae bacterium
AATCATCGAAAGCCCATCCATCACCGGCATTCTCAGATCGGCCAAGATTAGGTCGGGTACTTCCCGATCGAAGGCATCGAGCCCCTCTCTGCCGTTAGCGGCCTCTATGACAGAATAGCCGAGATCCTCCAGCAGCATCCGCAGGTTCAGGCGGATCAATTCTTCATCATCAACAATCAATACTTTTGCCGGCTGGTTCATGTTTTGCTCCCCCCTATCGGCAGCCTCACCTTAAAAACTGTCCCCCTGCCCGGTGTCGATTGCACCTCCATGAGCCCCTTATGGTTCTGGGTGACAATCACGTAGGAGACGGAGAGGCCGAGTCCTGTACCCACCTCGGGCTTCTTGGTGGTGAAGAAGGGTTCGAAAACCCTTCGGCGGATATCCTCTATCATGCCGGGTCCGTTGTCCTCCANNGTCCTCCACCTCGAGCACGGCATATCTGTCCTCGCGACAAAGCCTTATGGTGATCCTAGGCTTCCTGTCCGGGGGATTTGCGGTCATAGCTTGGGCGGCGTTTCTGAGGACGTTCAATATTACCTGCTCTATCTCCACAGAAACTATGCGGACGTTGGGTATGTCCTGATAGTCTCTGCCGATTTCGACGCGCCTGAAGTCGTAGTTCTTNNTGTATCGGCGCGGCGGCTGAACTGAAGCATGTTGGCAACGATCTTGGCTGCCCGGGAGGCTGCCGTGCGAATGCTTGCGATGGCATCAGATATTTGCCGCTTGTCGAAATAAGCGAGAATCCCTTCAAGATTGAGGCCGAGTTCTTCAGATACCTTCCGGTTTGCGTGCAACTCAGGCGAGATTCTCCGCTCGATGTTCTGTGCTGCCTGAGTGATGATCCCAAGAGGGTTATTGATCTCATGGGCCATCCCTGCAGCAAGGCCGCCTATGGACATCATCTTCTCGGTCTGGACCATCAACTGCTGGATATGTGTCCTTTCAGTGACATCCTCGATACGCACTACCGCTCCTTCGACAGAGTCGACAATAAGCGGGTAGAGCATGAGATCATAGAAACGTCGCTCGCCCTGCTTCTCGATGAGAAGCTTCTGGATGGATGAAGGGCGATGCTCATCCATATCGGTTCCCGTAGTTATGATGTACGGGGCGAAGTCGGGCAGCACATGGACGATGGATTTGCCAATAGCCTCTCCTGCAGGTATACCGGTGAATACCTCCGCCTGACGGTTCCACTGGGTGACGCTGCGGGTATTGTCCATCCCTATCAATATGGAGGGCATAGAGTCGATAATGTTGGAAAGGTAGTTTTTGAGACTGTTGATCTCCGCTTCGGCCCTTTTTCGCTCGGTGATATCGCGTACAAAAAAGACGGTTTGATCTGAAGCAACAGGCAGGTACTGAGCACTGATTTCGACGTCAAACAAGCTGCCGTCTTTCCGGCGATGGACGGATTCAAAACGGTT
>DMNE01000340.1:3275-3461 GCA_003453735.1 Nitrospiraceae bacterium
TCCATGGCCATCTGGAGTATGTACCGGTGGCGTTCTTCGCTTTCGCGCAGATTCCGGTGCGCCAACAGGCTGGTCAGGACGTCAGTCGCACGCCGGGCAATCTCCTCCATGAGCCTCTTCTCGTCTGGCCTCCAGACTCGCGCATACGAGCACTGGTGCATCCCTAAGGCCCACGGCTTGCCTGTT
>DMNE01000540.1:0-12938 GCA_003453735.1 Nitrospiraceae bacterium
AAAATATCTAAAAAAGAAAAAGCCTATCAGACGCTTGAGATGATTATCAGCGAAGCCACTCATAATGGCATTCTCAAAGGAGGTCATATAAGAGGTAAGTAAGGAAACACCCTCTTGACAGGTTAATACATATCAGTTGATTATTATTGTTGAGGATTACACCACTACTGTGCAACTGGCGGGGACTCTGATGACTCGAGATTCCGGGGGGAAAGAAACGCAGGCAAAATATATGTTATTCCCCGAAGTAAACGTTTTCACGAGTTCGAAGATTTGATAGGTCTTTCTAAGAATCGAGACTTTCCCTGAAAACAACTTTGTGCGTGTTTCCCAAAATAACGGTTAAAACTCGTTTCTCAATAATTTCTGGAAGGCGACAGTCCTGGCGAGTGGGGGCACGGTGACAACAAGTTTCCTAAAGTATGCAGCAAGAAGGAATTTTTTTGACGTTTCATCTGCCTGCTTTCAGAGACACGGGGAATGACAACTGCATTGATCATCTACTTTTCACCGCTCTAAAACTCAATAGCTGAAAGATTTGTAGAATCTGTCCGAAAATACTGCTAAACTTTGCTTATATTTGTCTCCTGTCCAGGTCTGCATTTTCTCGTATCTGTAGCAGCCTTGACCGGAGGACCTTCAATTGCATGGTTTGACGGATGTGCAAAATAAAAAAGTTCCAAAGTTACCATGTTCAACCCTTAAAATGGGGTCTTTCTAAATCATCAGTTGTCTTTGCCCCGATCACGCACTGATCTCTATTATGAAGGAGCGCATATGACACGCCGCGAGTTTTCCCAGCCTCCTGCTTCGAGACTCAGCCTATGCGGCCTCAGCCTCGTCAATTTCTTCCTGGCGGAAGTAGTCGGCGTAATCATCCCTTTTCTGAGCGACTTTCTAAGACAGAATTCATGGTCCTACGAGAGGATTGGAGTTGTTGCAGCCGCTGCCGGATTCGGCACCCTCATATTTCAAACACCGGCAGGTCTCATCGCAGACCGCGTCACTTCAAGGCGGCTGCTCCTTGGTGTCGTGTCGATCCTTCTTGGAGCATGTTACACAATCATCCCGAAAGTTGCCGACCACCATTTCTTGGTGATTTTTCTTGTTTTTATATCTGGGATGTGCGCCGCTTTTTTCGCTCCGCTCCTTGCGACCCTGGCGCTCTCGCTGGTCAGCCGCGTGCATCTGGACCGTACCATGGGGATAAACCAGGGCTGGAATCACGCAGGCAATATAGCCGCGGCCCTGGTATCCCTGGCAGTGGTTTCCCTTGCAAGCATCGATACGGTTTTCTACGTGATGGGGGCCGTATCACTCCTTGCGGCCGCGACACTTCTGCTTATACGAAGCAGGGAACTGAACCCCGACCTTTCGCGGGAGAAGACAGGTCCGGAGCGGGCCGCAAATCAGGTTGTCCTCGGAACCGATCCGACTTTATCTGGGCTATTACGCGAGCCTGCGGTGAGAACGCTCATTTTATGTGTAGGGCTGTTCCATCTGGCCAATGCTCCGGTAATGCCCATGGTAGCCCTTTATCTGAAATCTCTCGGGGGTAAGGACTCCCAGGTAGCAATGGTTGTATTGTTGGCCCAATCGGTAATGGTGCCCGTGGCTTACCTTGCCGGCATATATTGTACTAACTGGGGGAGAAAAGTGGTTTTTTCCGTAGCCTTCCTTGTGCTTCCCCTGAGAATCTTTCTCTATGCTATTACCGTAGAGCCGCGATTGCTTCTGGCAATCCAACTCCTGGACGGCATCGGAGCCGGCATTTACGGAGTGGTCATTGCGCTCATATGCAGCGATATGACACGCGGCAGGGAAGGCTTCAATACACTCATGGGGTTGGCGGAAACAGCGCATGCCGCCGGAGGCGCCGCGGGTCCGCTGATGCAAGGCTTTTTGATACAGGATCTGGGTTTTCCGCAGGCATTCATATTTTTCAGCGCGGTTGCAGCCCTTGGGGCTTTTATTTTTATCACCAGGATGCCCGAAACACGCACATTATCTCGGGCTCAATTGTAGAGTGATCGGAAGCGTAGTTATTTATTGTCAACGATAAACAGAGGAGGCAAATACGATGATGTTGCAGAAGATTGCGACACAACTATGGCAGCGCCTGCCGTTAAACCTTCATGGAAAAATACAAGTGGCCATCCCTTTATTTGCAATAGGCGTCTCCGCTGCTTTGGCACTTTCCGGCAATTATCGACATGTACAGATAGAAGCACCCATCCAGCGACAGGTCCAAACAGTTGCCGTCCTGGATAAAGTTCTTACGCTGATGGTCAATGCCGAAACCGGCATGAGAGGCTATCTTCTCACCAGACGTGAAGAGTTCCTCGAACCTTATGCCGCCGCACAACAAAATCTTCCGGCCACAATGTCTTATATACGATCTTTAATAGATACCGAAAAAAGCAATAATACGCGCACAAATAAATTGGATCCGGCGAGTCAATTGCAGGTATTAATCAACCGACAGATGTCGAACCTTGCCTGGCAAAGGCGATACGTGACCATGTCTGACACATCTGCCGATGAAATTTTTAATCATCTTGCGTTCGGGAAACATTTGATGGACGAAATACGCGACAACATAGGACATATGCGGGAAACGGGATGGCGCTTGCTTGCAGGGAGAATACAAGAGATCAATGACATTAGACGACGTGACTATTTAGCAGTTTTTCTTACTTTGGTTGTCGGATTAGGGTCCCGTCTGGTTGCCTGGCGTCTTTTCAACACCGAAGTGATACGGCGAGTTGAGCATCTCGTGAAAAACACGCGCTGTCTGTTGCATGGCAAACCATTGCCTTTCCCTCCATCAGGGAAACCGGACGCATTAGGCGATCTGGAGCAGGAGATTGCTTTAATGAATAAATAACCGTCCTTTAACATTGCGGCAATGTTTGCGGTGAATTTATATACGATCATCGGCATCCTTATATTTCTGGCAACGCTGGCCGCCATAATGACGCGTCCATACCGCATCCCGGAGGCGCTGGCTTCAGTAATCGGGGCGGCGCTGATGCTACTCGGGGGATACGTCCATGCGCACGAAGTGGCATCTCTGCTTCTGCGTGAGTGGAACGTATACGGATTCTTTTTGGGTTTGATGGCAATTTCCGCGCTGGCCGACCAAGCTGGCATCTTTGAAATGCTTGCTTATCAAGCAGGCCGATGGGCACAGGGAAGCGGACTCAGGCTTTATTTAGCGGTCTTTCTGTCCGGGACTCTGATTACTGCATTCTTATCAAATGATGCCTGTGCTCTGATCCTGACGCCGGTTGTGTACGCCCTTGTGACGCGCCTCAGACTTCCTGTAATGCCTTTCATGTTTGCCTGTACGTTCATCGCCGATACAGCCTCTTTCGTTTTCCCGGTCGGTAACCCGATCAATATCCTTGTCCTTAATGCCTTTGACGGTGGGCTCTCCACCTTTTTTCGCTATTTGCTTCTGCCGAGTCTGTTCTGTATCTCCTTGAACATGGCTCTTTTCCTCAGGCTGTTCCGACGGGATTTACGAAATCGATATGACGCAGCCGACCTGCCGGAAGTCAAACTGCCCAATCGACAGTTCTTTCAATTTGTAGCAGGAGCGTTGGTCCTGGTTGCAGCTGCTTATGTGGCGGCGGCGGCCCTACACTTTCCGCTCTCGATAGTTGCGCTGGGAGGCGCGGGGTTGCTGCTTGCAGGCTCGATCGTGCTATCGCTGTTTGGATAAGGCCCGATTAGGTCGGGAAGTTTCCTGGTCGCTCTTTGCCTTCATCACGGGAATGTTTATTATTGTCCGGGCGGTTGAGAACCTGGGGATTACGACAGCTCTTGGCCGTGGGTTGCTGGAACTCTCCGGTAACAATCCGATACGGTCCATTCTCCTGACTGCATCGGGAACTGCGCTGGGTGCTAACTTAATTAACAATGTACCGATGGCCCTCGTGATGATTTCGGTTCTCAGAAACACCAGCTCCGCTGTTAGCCATGCGATGGTTTATGCCGTAATCCTGGGAGCGGACCTGGGCCCAAATTTAACAACGGTTGGCTCACTGGCCACAATGCTCTGGCTGCTGATTATGCGCCGTAAGGGGCTGGAAATTTCGACGCTCGAATATTTCAAACTTGGCATCACAGTCGTTCCGGTCATGATAGTGATCGGATCCCTGCTCATCTGGCTAAAATTGTGAAGGAGGAATAATNNATGCTGATTATCTGTGCTATCGGACAAAGGGGCGGACCGGAATTGGTCAAACGGCTAACTGAGATAATAGGCATCCATGCAGATTTGTTGCTGTTGCACGTGATTGATACAGGACCGCGGCATGATTTGGGAAAGTATTTACGAGTTCATGAGTTGGAACTGGAAGCAGCAGAAGATGCCGCGGGTCGCGCGGCTATGGAAGAGGCGATCAAAACAGCGCGTCAGGAAGGACTTAAAGTCACATCGAGCATAAAAAAGGGTAGGCCAGGGGAAATCATAGTTCAGACGGCTAGCGAGTCGAACGCGGCTTTTATCGCAATACGGGCAAGCGAAGGCGCAGCCGGCCATCCACGCCTGGGACCAGCGTCGGTCGGCCATACAGCCCGCTTTGTAGTTGACCATGCTCCATGCGATNNTATTTTTGTTGCGCGGATATTAACAATAATTAAAGAAAAAGAGGTTTGCAGGATTATTTCAGGAATCAGCACGGTTGGTGACGTCGTGTTAGTGATGCCCCATGTACACAACACTCGAGGGGTGTTTTTATACCGGAAGAAACTGTTATGGTACGCCGCCTTCTTAATGGCGTTGCCTTCTATATGAACCCTTACCGTTAAGGTAAGTCGTCTCCCGCAATATTACAAATGATAATATTGCAGACAACCTGATTTTTCGGGTTGAAAGCTGCCACTTTAGGGAAGTGACCGGCGTTGCTCATTCTTAGGGACAAGGTGAGGCGGTCTTCTTTTGTAATGGAATCAATTATTGCAATTAGCCGCGGAATTCGAGTTCATAGATGGCTTCCGCGACCCGCAATCCGCTGGCACGGATCTATTTTCTGCAAAAGGGACGCAATAACGAGCTACTTCCTCAGAAAGAGGCGGCTACACACCTTATCACCTCTGGCTTTCCTCCGTTCTATAACCGTGACGGCATGGACTTCACACTGTGCTTCATCGGGGAAGTCATACGAGAGATTCCGTGTTATGAACTCAGAGTCGTTCCGGATGAAAGGGTAGTCGAATTCGTCAGCGGTCAGATCCCAGTCGCCAACTGATTGGGGAAAGTGCATGCAATAAAAAGCCGAGTGCTGACACCCTAAGATATACTATCGGTCTTGACAAGCCCAATTTCTTGATCTCCATGGATTGGAGCATCAGGGCATAAGAGGTCAATATCTCGAGGTTGCCCCCTCAGGCTTCCTGAAAAGCGCCCTACGCTCTATTGGTATAAAATGTGCTAGTAATCTGCACGCATTGATGAATAAAGAGTCTTTACAGCGATATAGAGAAGGGAAAAGCATGAAAATGGCATTTTTTGAAGGTGTCCAAGCCAAATTATGTCACTTCGGCGCAGTGTTGATTTTGCTGCTTGCGATGTCTTTTTTGTTCACGACTACGACAGTGTCAGAGGCAAACACCTGTACCTCCCAGGCAACCGCCAATTGGAGTGCTACTACAACATGGTCTGGTTGCGGTGGGCTTGTTCCACAAAATGGTGACACCGTGGTCATCGCGAGTGGGAACACCGTGACGTTAGATACAAACACCAACAATCTTGCAAGTCTCACAGTCAACGGGACACTCACTGTCGGTAATAATGGCACCGCCAGAATTTTGACGGTCGCTGGCAATGTAACGAACACAGGAACGATTCAAGCAGGGACGACCGCTGTCACCCACACAATGATCATTGGCGGCAATCTCACCAACAATGGTACGTTCAATGCTATCGGGACTGCCGTGATCAATGTAACATTCAATGGAACTGCTAATCAGACGGTAAGCGGCACGGGTGCGACGACCGCCTTTAACCTCATCACGATCAACAACGCCGGGGCAGCCAACAATAACATTGTTGAAATCGCTTCTTCCAATTTTACCGCGCCGGCCGGTTTCCTCACGCTTACGGCCGGCATCCTAGAGATGGCCGGTACCTACACTTTCACTAATACTTTTTTCTCTACAGCAGCTTACACGATTCCGGCGGCAGCGGGACTCTGGCTTAACAACCCGAACGTCACGGTAACCGCGCAAAATGGCAATGCCACACTTTCCGGCTTACTACACATAACCGCAGGGACCTATAATGTCGGCACCACCAACACTGATCAGCTTATTTACACGAGCGGTTCAAGTTTGATTATAGATGGAGGCACGCTCAATTTTGCCGCCGGATTTCGCCCTACCGCGGCTGGGACTACTCCCATTACATTTAACATGAGCGCCGGCACGCTCACGCTTGCGACGGTAGGAAACGCTACTACTGCTTATACAACTTTTGACATCGACGATGCCAGCTCAGCGTTTACGATGAGCGGAGGCACGATTATACTTCAGAATGCGAATACTGGCTCGGATTACGAGAATATAGCAGGGACTGTCAACATCACAGGCGGTACGCTCCAACTGGGGGACGCCTCTACACCAACTGGGAAAGAGTTCGGTATTGGTCCGGATACTCCAGGCACGACTGCAGACGTCCTTCCCAGTCTGACTATCAATGCAACAAACGCACCTGAGGGCGTACTTCAGGCTCCAGCTATTATATATGGAAATGTAACTATTAATTCTGGTACGACGTTAACCGCGGTCAGTATTGGCGGTGCTACTCCTAGCCAAAACATTACTGTTAGCGGCAACTGGACGAACAACGGAACCTTCACATCTGGCACGGGAACGGTGACCTTTAACGGAAATGTTGCGCAGACCATTGGCGGCAGTTCAACAACAACCTTTAACAACCTGACCATCAACAGCTCTTCCAGTGTTACGCTTACTACATCAACGACCGTCACGAACGCGCTTACTGTCACCTCCGGCACTTTCAACCAGGGAAGTGCAAATACCCTGACGGCCGGCTCCATCACGGTCAATTCCGGCGCCACGTTCCAGAATACAGGCACTGGCAGCATCACGCTGAACGGTGCTCTTACGAACAACGGCACGGTCATCATTGATGGGAACGGTGTTGTATGTCCGGGCGGCACACTTACGTCACCGATATCGATAACCTCGGCAGCGGCGCGAGCTTGGTCGGGGAGCGGAGCCTTTCAGCTGGTCAATGTCACCCTTACGAACCAAACGACCGCTCTGGGTATAGCTGATTTCGGCGGCACGTGTGGGGGAGGCGGGTGCAGCAACTTCAACTTCCCAGCTTGCTCAAGCGCCCCCACGGCGGTAAAACTGAAATCCTTCACAGCGACTGACTATAACGGAAAGGTCCTTTTGCAATGGCGGACCGGGCATGAAGTGAACAATCTCGGGTTTAACCTCTACCGTGAAGAGGGTGGTCAGCTTTCCCGTTTGACGCCGAAGCTGGTGGCGGGCTCCGCCCTTCTTGCGGGACCCGGCATAGCGCTCACAGCGGGGCGGCCGTACACGTGGTGGGACGATTCACTGCGAAGCGATCAGTCACAGGCCGTAAACTACTGGCTCGAAGATATAGACCTCAGCGGCAAGCGCACGATGTACGGACCGGTCGCGCCGGGCATGTCTCAGGAGCCGGTACCGCTGAAGGAGCAGTCAGTGCTGCTGAGCCGGTTGACAACGGCGGGGGCTGCAAGGGGCAATACTTCCGGAGCGGTGCAGGGGAGGGCTTTGCAAACCCCTTCATCGAGAGTTCTTCAGCCAGTATCGGTTACAGCGGGAGAGTCGCCGCAACAAGTGCAGTGGGACATATCGGGCGTACCGGCGGTGAAATTCTCGATTCAGGAGGAAGGCTGGTATCGGGTATCACAGCCGGAACTGGTGGCCTATGGATTGGATAAGGTCGACCCCCGCTATCTGCAACTGTTCGTGAATGGACAGGAAGTGCCGATGGCGGTCACGGGACAAGATGACGGACGGTTTGATCCTCAGGACGCCATCGAATTTTATGGAACGGGCATAGATACTTCTTCGACAGACACACAAACCTACTGGTTGGTCCTTGGCACAAGGCCGGGCAAACGGGTTTCCCGGGTGAGCGGGGCTGCTACAGGGAAACAGGAATCGCCGAGCTTTCCGTTCAGCGTGGTGGCAGAACCCCGGGTGGTATATGCTCCTGCTTTGCCGATGAATGAGGAAGGCGATCGATTTTTTGGGCCGCTGGTTTCCACCGATCCGGCCAATCCAACCATAGTGGCGCTGAACATTCAGCATCCTGACGCGGCCTCTTCAGGGAAAGCGGTGCTGGAGGTAGCTCTGCAAGGTGTCATGGACGGACAGCATACGGTAGCGATCATGTTCAACGGCAATGAAGTTGGTCAGATGCTTTTCGATGGACAGCATCAGGGTTTGGCAAGGGTGGAAGTTCCCCAGGAGGGATTGCTGCAGGCAGGGGAAAACCAGGTGCAGTTGGTAGCCCAGGGGGGCGATATGGACCTGAGCGTGATTGACGTAATTCGTCTGACCTACTGGCACACCTACACGGCAGATAATGATACGTTGCATTTCAGCGCCAATGGCGGGGGACAGCTTTTGATCGGGGGTTTTAGCACCCCTCATATCCGGGTCATGGACATCACCGATCCACAAGCGGTGTATGAAGTAATGGGCTTGGTAAAGCCCCAAGGTCCATCGTATGCCATGACAATCAACGTACCCGGGGGCGGGTCTCGGACCTTGCTGGCTTTTACCGATGGACAGGGCGGGTACCCGGCGGCGATCACGGCCAATAATCCCTCAACCTGGCATCTCGCAAAGAATAGAGCCGATATGGTCATCATTTCCTATGGGGATTTCATTGGGGCCCTCGGGCCTTTGAAGCAGTTCAGGCAACAACAGGGCTGGTCGGTGGCCGTCATTGATGTTGAGGACCTCTATGACGAGTTCAGTTTCGGCGACAAGACCCCTCAGGCGCTCNNTGGGAGATGCCAGCGTTGATCCGCATAATTACCTGGGCTATGGCTATTTTGACCTGCTGCCTACGAAACTGATTCAAACGACGAACAATGAGACCGCTTCGGACGATTGGTTTGTGGATTTTTATGGGGACGGGCTGCCTGATATGGCAATCGGGCGTATAACGGTGCGCACCGCCGCCGAGGCAACAACCGTTATCACGAAGATCATCGGCTACGAGCAGCAGCCCAAGGAAACGGGATGGATGAAGAAAGCGCTATTGGTTGCCGATATTGGTGACACCTTTGATTTTGAGTCAGCCGTTACAGAGGTAGGAGCTTTGCTGCCGACGCAAATGGCGGTCACGACAATCTTTCGGAGTGACTTCGCCAGTGATGAACTCGCGAACCAACAGCTTCTGAATGGCATTAATCAGGGCACTTTGCTGGTAGACTACATGGGCCATGGTTCAGAGGACAGCTGGAGGGGAGATCTTTTCACCTCTGCTGACGCCAGCACACTCACCAACGGCCTGAGTGTACCCTTTTTCGTTAATATGACCTGTTGGAACGGTTGGTTTCCGAACCCGTACGATGAGACGTTGGCTGAATCGCTGTTGAAATCTGCTCAGGGGGGAGCTGTGGCTGTGTGGGCATCGTCAGGTCTGACAGAACCAGCCGGGCAGCTCGTCTTGAATAAACAGCTGATCGAGCTCCTCTTTTACGGAGAGCCACTGACCCTTGGTGAGGCGACAGCAAGGGCCAAGGCGGCTGTCAGCGATATGGATATCCGCCGCACCTGGATCCTCTTTGGAGACCCCATGACAAGACTGAAATGATCGACTACGCCAAGTACAAGTATTAAGGGATGCGCAAGGTTAAAGGAATATCCGAAGATCTCCTCAGAAGTGGTATGGCTGTCCTCATTAAACCCCACGGTTTTTCCATGTTTCCCCTTATCAGGACAGGGGACAGGATAACCATAAGCCCTGAAAAGATTCCTGAAATCGGAGAGGTGATTGTATTTAAGCGGAATGACTCAAGGGTCTGCCACAGGCTAGCGAAGGTTTTGAAAGAGACGGTATCAAGTGTTACCAGACTCGCGGGGATACGCATTTTGGTCTCATCAAATAGCTTTTCTTGACTCATATCACTTTAACTTTAATACTAGCATTTGAGATTTCACCTGTATAGGGGAGAAATCGAGTACTTGATGCAGATTTCTTAAAACGTTGGTACTTCTGTAAGATCGACAAGGCTTAGAATAAAGGCAAAAGCCCTCTCTTTAAATAACAATATTTTTCCCCTTGGCAGGGCGCCTTCACAATTTAGAGGCCCCACTTGCAAGGGTTGGAAAATCATATGAACGGCTCCTATGATAGATTCCACGGCTCTGCAAGACCCATGACAAGTGCTGGTTGTTCCTTGATGGTCGGTATGAGGGCTGTAGCACTTGGCATAGGCCTTGATCGAGCCATACCAGCGATCTAGGGTGAGGGACAATTATGTAGCTCTACTATTCTACGACAGTCGTTAATTCCGATGGTTGCTTTGAAGCCGGGGAATCCAGTAAAATAGCCGTTGGGAGTGCATAGGGTTCTGGTGTCCCTCCTGGACTTCAAATCCAGTGTTGCCTGCCAAAAGCGGGCAGGGTGGGTTCGATTCCCACACGCTCCCGCCAGTTTAGTTTTGGAGAGAGGGGGAACGGTTTGTCAGTCGTAACTATTTCGCGGGGGTCTTACAGTCACGGAAAAGAGATAGCGGAAAAGGTCGCTCACACCTTGGGTACGAGTGCATCTCGCGGGAGATACTTCTTGAGGCCTCTCAGCAGTTCAATATACCAGAGATAAAACTTGTGAGGGCGATTCATGATGCACCATCAATTCTTGAACGATTTACCTATGGCAAGGGAAAATACATCGCTATCATGCCGGCGATTATGCTAAAACACTTACAGAAAGATAATGTCGTATATCATGGGCTCGCAGGCCATTTTTTGTTCCAAGGGATTCCCCATGTGCTCAAGGTGCGTATTATCGCGGACATCGAGGATGGGGTTAGGGAGGAGATGAAGAGGGAGCAGATCTCCGCTGAGGATGCCCGCTGCATGCTGAAGAAAGATGACGAGGAGCGCCGCAAGTGGGGGCTTCATCTGTACGGCAAAGACACGTCTGATCCCAATCTTTACGACATGGTCTTGCATGTTCATACCATGACTGTGGATGAGGCAGTCCAGATCGTCGTGAGCGCGGCGAAGTTGCCAGCTACCATACAACGCCGCGGTCCCAGGGGATTCTCGATGATCTGTGCTTGGCAGCCCAAGTGGAGGCGGCTCTCGTAGAGGAATTCATTGTGGACCGTGTGACAGCTAGGAAGGGAAGTATCCATGTGGCCATCAGGGGCTTGTCAGCAGAGAAAGCAGAGATTGTATCAAGGGTCGCTGACATTGCTCAGCATGTCTCTGGAGTTAAGGCCGTTTCAGTCGACGTCGTGGAAACAACCATCAAGTGGTGGAGGACGGGGCAAGAATGAAACACCTCAACCTATACCGACACCGACCCCAGATGGAGGGATTGCCCTAGGTACCCCCTTTGAGCAAATTTCCGAAGATTGGGTCCGTCCTACCCCCGGCGAGTCCAAATATATGTTTGGGGAAAATATAGTCTATAGCTGACAGGAGTTCCTAACCATTGATCGCCTTGGCCAACTTGGTAATTTCTGAATGGGGATTCATCCTCCCGGCATCTGGGCGCATTCATTGAAAACGCGTACCCTACAGCGCCGACACCTCTCAGGATCCAGCCTCGGCACGATACTTTTTATCGCGTCGATCTTTGAGTGGAAAACATTTTCTTCTCCAATACTCTTGTTGCACCCTCCCCGTTTCATAACTTCCACGACCTTTCCTTTGAGCGAGCAGAGGTAGATCTGGCGTCCGTTAACACGCAGGCGATGGGCCTCCTGACTGAGCATTTGGCATCCCGCGACGTCGATGAAGTTTATCCCGCCACCCACAATTAGGATGTGAGCCTGCTCGGGGTGATACTTTGTTATCTGGTCTAACTGTTCGGCCACATAATTCACTGCGCCAAAAAAGATTGATCCATCGATCCTGATTATCTTAAGTTGTGGACATTCGGACAGACGTTTCTTCTGCACATTGACTAGACTCTTCTTTCTGTTATCGGGATCAGGGGCGAGTGTTACAACGGTCGGATGGGATGTTCGGTTGAGATAAAGGAGCAGAGAAAGTAGTACCCCTACATAGATGGCAAATTCAAGTTCCACAAATAATGTGGCAAGGAATGTCGCAATGAGTATTCCGGCCTCAGGCTTACTTGTCCTTATAATAGAGGCAATATGGTGCGTGTCGATCAGGTTGTAGGCAACCAACAGAAGGATTCCGGCCATCGAGGCTATGGGCAGATAGGCTGTAAGAGGGGCTATGAGCAGTAATATGCCGGTCAGAGTTATCGCAGCAAAGACGGCGGCCAATGGTGTCCTTGCCCCTGCTTCGTAGTTCACTCCTGTACGGGTGAATGATCCGGACGAGGCGTAGCTAGAGAAAAAGCTGCCAATGACATTGGAAAGTCCCTGACCGATAAATTCCTGATTGCTGTCAATGCGCTGCTCAGACTTCGTTGCAATCGATCGGGCAATGGAGACTGCCTCGGCAAGCCCAAGCATGGCAGCAGCCAACGCAGGAGGCGCCAGCTCGCGCAGAGAAGCAGTCGTAATATAAGGATACGATAGGGGTGGCAAATGACCAGGAAGAGAGCCCACGAGTCTAACACCGTGCTCGTTACCCTTCATGAGCAAGGCCACGACGCTGCCACCTATCATTGCTAAGAACATGCCTGGCCACTTGGGCTTCAGGAGTTTAAAAACTACTGCGATTATTAACGTACTAAGACC
>DMNE01000540.1:13098-19503 GCA_003453735.1 Nitrospiraceae bacterium
GTGCTTGAGGGAGGAGCCAAGGGGCTCAGAGATGTGAAAATGACAATAGATATGGCAGTGGTAGGGCCTGAGATGAGATGATAGGATGACCCGAATAAGGCCGCAATAATCGCAGGAACTATTGCTGAATAAAGCCCGTATTCAGGAGGCAAGCCGGCAATAATTGCAAATGCCACTCCCTGCGGAAGAACTATTATCGCACCGGTTATTCCTGCGATAATGTCAGCCCTCATGCTGCGACGACTGACTGTCGGCCACCATTGCAAGAGAGGAAAGAAGTTTTTTAACGGAACTTTTTTTTGCCCAGATGCTAGGTCTTCATTGTTCTCCATGATCTTCCAAGATTCCTCGCTGAATGGCCTTAGCTTTCCTGCCTCTCTTCTTATAAACAGTATAGCATTTGGCACTTACTTCCGATAATTGCCTAGAGAGATATTAACACCATCAGTGCGGGCTTTGTCCAGCCTGTTACTATGGCATTCTCTCCCCGAGGTTCATATGTGGGTTCACGAAGTGTATTGCTTTCAGCCAATGGCTAAACAAACAGATCGGGCATTCGGGGTCTTGTCTCATCTGGTTGGATAATGGTATCATTTATCTCAACTTATGAATTTGGGTCTTGGTCATGTCTTTTAAGAGAGCACTCGCTTGTTTCTTATCCCCTCTCATGAAGCCGAGGGTATATATCGATGATTACAATGGTATAACCGCTCATTTAGAAACATTAACAATGGCGTTTGCTATTCGCAAAGCTTACGGACATGAAATTGCTCTGGATTGGCGGGAGCTTGATGCTCTGGAGATAAAGGAAACGATTCAGCGTCGAGTCACAATACTCACTAAGATCGGAGCTGTACGTTTGCGTCACTCCTGTGATAAACACACTTTTCAAACCCTTAAAGGCAAGAAGATCATTTGTCGCTCTGAAGACGGGCCGGCGGAAATCTTAGACCCCATTTATTTGGAGGTCGCTAAGAAAGTCAAAATAAAGAGGGACGTGGTAGATAAAATTGTCCGCATTTTTAACGCTATCCAGGATAGGCCCATAGTAGGTCTACAGATAAGAAGAGGAGATTTTTCTCTCGCATCGGAGCACGTATATGATCCAACCCTCACGGAATGGCCGGCAGTCCCCTTGTGGTGGTATGAGAAGGTTATGAATGCTCTTCTGAAAAATCAAAAGGAGCTAAAATTTTTCTTATCCGCCTCGGGCGACCCCGCTTCTTACGCAGCTTTACGGAGGAATTTCGATATTCTCACATTGGACATTCCGAGTCCATACCATTGGAAAGGTCCAGGCCACCAATCTGAAATTCACCCTGTAGCAGATCTCTTTGCGCTGGCTTGTTGTCCATTAATCCTAGCGACTCCGGTATCGAACTTTTCTCATTGGGCAGCGAATGTTTTAGGGTACCCGTCTACCACGCTCATTCCTCTAAAGGGGGCATGCCCGGATAAGCCGTTAACAGGTATTCTCTCACTGTATGGTCAGCGTTTGAGTGTATGGAGGAAGGTCTGCAGAAGTGAAAATAGCGAACTCGTTAAAAAGTTCGATTTTGAGAATCCGCTCCAAAGTACGCCGAGCAGAACAGATTGGCTTGAAACTGCGAAGGCTAGTTTCTAAGGGTAGTACTTAGTGTATATCCGCATTGTTTAATGGAGAGCGAAGCGAGATCTGATGGTTTCAGAATGCACGGTAGCTGATTGCCGATGTATGAGTGCCTCTCTCGAAGAAGCAAGGATCTAATAAAGGCATGGCATCTCTGAAAAACAGAAGAACGGACAGGCCGCTTACCATTATAAATCTTGTCTCTGGTGGTGGTAAGGGAGGAGCAGACAGAGCTACGTTAGACATCTCCAAGAGATTGAGGCAACGTGGGCATAGGGTAATTTTGGGATGTCCTTCAGACTGCTATCTTATGGATGAGGCACGCGCGGCAGGCATTGAGATTTACCTCGTTGATTTTTCAGGAAATATGGATATGACCCCTCTGCCTGCTTTCATGAGGTTTTGTAAGGGAGAAAAAGTCGACATTGTGAACGTCCATCATTCTCACGGAAGACATCTCCTGACTGCTGCGAAGTTGCTCGGGTTGAAAGCGAAAGCTGTGTTTACGCGACACTGTATATCCGGTTCGACGCCCTATCTGGGGGCGTTCTTTTATAATCTGGCTCTTGATATGAATATTGCTGTGAGCGATGTTGTACGGCAGAGTCTCCTGCGGGGGGGAATATGGCAGCATAAGGCAGTCACAATCTATGCAGGGGTAGAGATAGCAAGGTTTGAGCATGTTCCCTCACATAAGATTGAAAGCTGCAGAGAAAAATACGCCAGAAGAGATGCCTTCAATGTCGGTATTGTTGCTCGTACTGGTTTGAGCGGTGGTATCAGAAATGACAAGCGGACGGAGAAACGCCACGACATATTGTTCAGAGCGCTCGCAGGAATTGGTGGAGACATTAACCTTCTTGTCTTGGGCGCCCCTCGAGAAAAGGAGATCGAAAGTCTCAAACTGATTGCGCAGGACAATGGACTTGATCTTGGGAGGATTACTTTTTGTGGTTTTCAAGAAGAGATAGCGCCTTTCTATAAGATTATGGACCTCAACGTGTTGCCATCCTCAAACGAGGGCTTGGGGCTTGCTATTATCGAAGGGATGGCAGCGGGCGTTCCTTGTATCGGCGCCGACTGCGGGGGCCTGAGAGAGATAATTACCGACGGAGTTGATGGCCTTCTGTTTAAGCATGGAGACAGCAACGACCTTGCAGACAAGATATGGACTATCATCGAAAACGAATCGCTAAGGAGGTCATTAATCTCTAAAGGGAAGGAAAAGGTGAAGAACTTATTTGATATAGAGAAGACGGTTCATAAGACAGAAGAATTGTTTTACGATCTTCTCGAGTAATGTTGCCTCGCCTTTTAGGATATCCAAATCGTACATCCTGAACTGCCAGGATGCTCGGGGTCTATGGCCCCCTAGAGTCTGGTCTTTACCCACACTAACCTCCGTGGGTATCAAGGGCCGGCATTAGGGGGCAGGAGAGCATAGGGATAGAATTGACGTATACGGGGAAGCGACTCATGTTTAATAATAGCGTACATGTCCACTGCGATGTCCAATTGTTGCAGTCCCCGCCAGATGCACTCTGTACCGGGCATCCCGTCGTTCTTACGCCCCATATGTCCACCGATGCTGCCTACCATGCGTATCGCCTCCGCCATCGTAGGAGGTTCTTTCGGAGGCTCAGGAGTTTTGCTGTAGTAACAACACAATGCCTTCCACTCGATATCTTCAAGAAAGACCGTACAGGGATGCTCGGGCATTTCTCGCCCAAGCATGGTAAGGTGATAGATACGCCATGCAACCACCATATCCACGCTGAGGCATGCCTCTAGGCGGTCCGCAGTACCGAGTTGCCGGTCTTTAATCCGGCAACCGCTTTTCAACGTGCGATGATATACTTCGATACCCCAGCGCGCGCCATACCACTCAACCCGTTGTTTCGCTTCCTCAAAGCTGTTCACTGCCACCGTGGTCAGAAGCATCCACTCGATAGGGGGCTCCCCCTCTTCACCGTCAACTTCACGGATATATACAGCCCACGCCGTCACGGTAGGATAGGCTTTCCCTTTCGGAGGACTCAGCTCAACCATGGAGTAACGGACATCGACAATAGCCTCCCGTGCCTTTCTGTTTCCTCTCTTCGGAAGGGCAATCTTCAGCATACCGGCGCTTTCCCTATTGTCCATGAACTGCCAAAGAGGTTCCTGCTCGACTTTGCGGTTTCGGCTCTTCTCGGCCCGCACCAAAAGTCTTGGCCCTAGAGGATTCTCTCTTGCTTCGAGGGAAAGCTCATAAATATCAGCCTCACGATCCCCCATACTCACCAGCATGGTTTCGGGACAGAGCTTCTGCACTTCAGCCACTTTTCTGAAGCTCCTCAGCCATTTCATGCTCTCTTTCTGTTCGATGGGCAATGTGCCGCACCGTTCGCTTTTTCCTTTGTCGTCAGGGTCGCGAGCCCAGCATTGGGCGTCCAGTATGCCCAGCGGTGTGCCGTCCTCGGTAAAGGCTATCGTATCATGCAGGATGAGCCCCACAGACGTATGGCCGGTGTTGCTGATCGGCCCCAGACCCTCCGTCGCAGAGTGAGTGCAATAATTCAGTGTCGTTGTATCCTGCGGCGCCAACACAACCTTATGCGCTCTATGCTTGCTTCTGTATGCGGGGTAAGGATTACATCCATCGTGATCTTCCTGTTCTGAAAAAACCGGTAGGCCGCTATTGTGCGAGCCTTCGAGCCGCAGGCCTCCGGTATATTCGCCTGCGGGCTCCGGTAAAAGTCCTGGGCTATTTCATACAACCGCTCTTTCAGCCTGCCATCGTACAGGCGTACGGAGCTGAACTCCTGTTCTGACCAGTGCGCCGCCGGCCGCTCCTGTCGCGGTTCAGCCAGAGGCATGATAGGCTCACAACACAGTATATCACGCCATTGTTTGCAGAGTGGCTTCAACAATATCATCTTCTTGATACCATCCCTTCGCCCTGCTGTCAAGCCTATCTCAACCCAGTTGGCCGCCTTATAACAAGTGCCTTTATAGCGGGTAGGATCTACAAAGGTCTCAACCAGTGCCGGGCGTACCTGGTAACGGGCCTGCCAGTCCTCAGGAAGACGTTCAAGCGCCAATGCCAGGATATGAGACGCCAAGTTCTCCACGTGTACCGTGGGCACTATCAGAAAGCGATCATTCGCAACAACATACTGAAGATTTGCAATACGGGCAGCTTCGCTCCAGCCTATATACCCGTCGCGCTCCCGCAAAGCCCACGACGCGAAGCTGAATGCCAAAGCCCCAAGATATCCATGGACGGGACTTTTGATGACATAACGGATTTGTGCTCCGCAGAGAGCGCCGCTTCCCAGATAATGATACCACTCCAGCAAAGCCTTCCAGATGTGAGAATCCTTGCAATAACGGCTGGTGACAGGCACAATTCCTATGGCGCCCAGTTCCTGAAGCGAACAATGAATTTTGGGGAGCTCAATAGCAAGGTCAGCAGGGTCGAGTCGCCGCCGGGACTCAAAGCTGAAGCCCCTCGCTGCTGGAGGCAGGTTCAAGACGCCTTCTCTCTGCAGCCTGGCAAGCGCCTTGCGGCAACTTCCTTCCTGAAAAGCGCCGTTGGAGGAACGCTAGTCAAGCCATTCGCACACATTTCTCGACAACATCCGCCGAGATATGGCAGAGTTGTCCATGACTGCCAAGTTGATTTTGTTAAGAATGTCAGAAGAAAATTCCTGTCCGCAGACGCGCATGAAAAAATTATACCGATTACAGGTCCCGGAGTTAAGAGTGTACAATGACCAGCCCTAGAGTATGTCACAGAATGCTTTTCTTCGACTGCTATTCGCACTACTTCTGGCAGGATCAAGCATGCGAACAATAGAGTGAAATGATAATTGCGTGTCCTCACGAAGCTGCTGCAGGAGGGCAATGGTACTTGAACGCTCTCGCTAATCGCAAGAACCGTTTCCCAGTTCAGCCAGGCCAGTTCATGTCAGGGCATGAGCGGACTGCGTATGTACATGGTGCCAGCAATGAACTTCGTTTTCTTCTGCGGAATCTGAAAGCCCTCAAGGGCTGTGAAGGCGTTTCCTCCCTAGATTTTTACGTCTGACCACGGACTGCCCGACCGCCGGAGCCAAACATATCCAAGAGTGCATGTAATTTCACCTGGTGTTTCAGAGGAATCGAAGATTACAAAAAAGCATATGGTCGCTTTCATCCCTCACTCATAAGGGCGGTCCACACGCTCTCTCCCCCACCTGGTGCGAATGAACGGCTTCGCTCTTAAGCGTATTGTATAGCTACTTCGTAAGTAATAGCAGAGTGGTCTGGGGAAGGCCCATTGCCCTCACAACCGAGTTCTCCTTTTGCTGCCTTTTTGCGGTTCCCGATCATGGTAGTTATAATGTTGGTGAAATCAAAACCACCATCAACACATTCCTTGCTCAAGCAGGTTATTTTGAATAAAGCATAACTGCCAGGGAAAAAATTAACGGTCCGGGGTAACCCTTTCGCTATCCCTCTCTGATTGTAGGTCATGCTGATAACGATGCTTAAGACATCGGGGAAGTGTGCAGACATGTAGCCGGCATCAATCTTCTGCTGTAACCTTTCCGCCCTCGCCTCTTTTTTATTGTTCGCGCTATTGTTCATGGTTCTCCCAAATAAAGAGGCCCCCCCTGAAAGGAAGGGGCCTTTCCAGCTAATTACAGTTTGACAACATTTGTCGCCTTTGGACCTTTCGGCCCTTTTTCGATATCGAAGCTGACCCTGTCGCCCTCGGCAAGACTTTTAAAGCCATTGCCCTGAATGGATGTGTGGTGGACAAATGCATC
>DMNE01000540.1:19562-37153 GCA_003453735.1 Nitrospiraceae bacterium
AAAGTCAAAAGTCTTTGTGGCCTCTGCAAACGCAAAAACTTCTAAAATTCTATCTGTAGTGTAACATTCCCCTGGCAATTAGTCAAGGTACCTAAACGGCCTAACGGCTTATTGTACCTATGTCCTATTTCGCACAGCAGCCCGTTGCTTCACGAGAAAATCGATACGAAATGAGATACGTCGCCTCATGAAGAAAACGATACGAAATGATTGGCTTCACCAGATGACTCCACAACGGATTTTCTCGTGGCCGTCCATCCATACCCTGTATCCACCCTCATGCGACGTTCCTTTTCTTCAGAGACTATTTCAGGGTGTTGAGGCGCAGGAGTTTTTGCTGTAACCGCGTGATCTGTCGTTTCAGCTGCGCAGGGTTGAGCTTGGCATAGTGCCCTTCCAAGACTTTCCTCTCGTTGGTCAGACACGTGTGCTGATGCAAGCACTCTCCGGTAAGGCGTCTTTGGAGTGTCATACTTTTTGTGACCTTGCTGCCGTTGCGTGTTTTCTCGAGCAGTTTCATTGTGGGGTGGAAGAAGTTGGTATAGAGCCGGAGGTGCTGGTAAAGGTCATTGAGGGTAAGCAGTTCTTCTTCCGTATCATATCGGAGATATCCCACCGCCCTTCTTACCACCGAGTATTTCTTTTGCTCCACAAAGCAGTTATCGTTTTTCCGGTAGCTCTTGGCCCGGGTGGAGGTGATGCCCTCTTGCCCACAGTACCGATAGAGATGGTCGTTAATGAACTCGCTGCCGCTGTCCGAATCAATCCCCAAAAGAGCAAAGGGAAGACGCTGCCGTATGTCCATCAGTGCCTCAAACACCCATTTCTGTGTCTTGTTCTTCACTGCTGCGGTCTCTGTTCAGGTGGTGCAGACATCGGTAACATACAGGGTCTGGGCAAACTCCCCATGAGCATCTCCTCCTCGTGCGCTACCAGATCGATCTCGGTAAATCCCGGCCGCTGCTCATCCCAGTCAGAAAAGGTCCGTATCGGAATCTGGTGCTTCAAGAGCGTTCCCGGCTTTGTATTCGATCTGCCCTTGATCGTCTCCTCCGCTCCTTCGCCAGTAACCGGTCTATCGTTGCCGCACTGATCTTCCCGAGTTTCTTCCTCACCTCGGGGTCGACCCTGATCTCACGATAGCGCTGCAGACGGCCAATTACCTCCTGCGGTACCGGCGCAAGCCTCTTGCCGCAGATGCAGTCCATGATGTACCAGACCTTCTTTAAAACGTCCAGGACTGCGTCATCATACATCCGCGATCTCTTCGAGGGCTTCCTCTTTCTGCCGTCACCAACGAGCACCTCCTTCGCATTTATGCGTATCTTCTTGCCATGGCTCCTCAGTATATAGGACGCATACCGTCGACCATACCCCGTGAGCTCTATGAACTCGTTCAGAATGCTGCCTTTTTCCTTCTTCCGCGCCTTCTGATACCGTGGTGCGACTATAGCCACTGCCTTCTTCCGTTCCTTCATCGTTAACCTCATTTCTGCCTCCTGTTGCTTTACCTACAGGAGTATATTGTGAATAATTTTTGTATCGATTTTCTATTTGAGGCAATTCGAGCAGTAGAAAAACAAGAGGACTCTCAGGTATAATAAGGTCCATAAAAATTGAGGCATCCCGGGAAATTTCTGCTTTCTTGTTTTTTTTGGGAGGACATATTCAAGTACTGCACACAGTGTTTCCCAATTTGTGTGCAAATAACTTCTACACTTAATTGACAATAGAAGAAACGTACATTCAATCTTTTAGTAAACGGAGAATTTCATGGCAAAGATACTGGTAAATATAGAAGAAGAGATGAAGGTCAGCTATCTCGATTACGCTATGAGCGTAATCATCGGAAGGGCTCTGCCTGAGGTCAGGGATGGCTTAAAGCCTGTCCAGAGGAGGATACTCTATGCCATGTTCAGGGAGGGACTCCTTCCGGGCAGGAAATATTCAAAATGTGCTGGCGTTGTGGGAGAGGTGTTGAAGAAGTATCATCCCCACGGCGATACCGCGGTCTATGATGCATTGGTGCGACTGGCACAGGACTTTAATATGAGATACCCCCTAGTGGATGGCCAGGGGAATTTTGGCTCCATTGATGGTGACCCAGCTGCCGCATACCGGTACACGGAAGCGAGACTTGCAAAGATAGCAGAGGAGTTATTGGCTGATATCGATAAAGAGACCGTTGATTTTATACCAAACTTTGACGAAACAACCGAAGAGCCGAAGGTACTTCCCTCACGGACGCCGAATCTCATCATAAACGGGACGGCAGGGATAGCCGTCGGGATGGCGACGAACATTCCACCTCATAATCTCGGCGAGGTCATCAATGGCCTCGTGATGATTCTGGAAAATCCCGATACGACTGTCGAAGAACTCATGACAGCAATAAAGGGGCCTGATTTTCCCACTGGGGGAATAATACACGGAACCGAAGGGATAAAGGAGGCATATGCAAACGGCAGAGGGCTCATCAAGGTAAGGGCGAAGGCAAGGATTGAGCGGGAGCACCGCGGCGGCGAAAACATCATCATCTCGGAACTTCCTTACCAGGTCAACAAAGCAAGGCTTATTGAAAAGGTCGCAGAGTTGGTGAGAGAGAAGAAACTAGAGGGGATCTCAGACATACGGGATGAGTCTGACAGGGACGGCATCAGGATAGTCCTCGAATTGAAGCGTGGCGAAATGGCAGAGGTGATTCTCAACAACCTCTATAAGCATACACAACTGGAGACGACCTTCGGGATTATCATGCTCGCCCTGGTTGGAGGTCAGCCTCATGTCCTTGGGTTGAAAAGGGCATTGAACTACTTCCTTCTGCACAGGCGAGATGTTGTTCTCAAAAGGACGCGGTATGAACTAAGGAAGGCGGAGGAAAGGGCCCATATCCTGGAAGGACTAAAGATCGCCCTTGACCATCTCGATGAGATCATCGCCCTGATAAGGGCCTCAAAGAGCCCCGACGAAGCGAAACAGGGATTGATGTCCAAATATCCTCTTTCAGAAGTCCAGGCACAGGCCATCCTGGACATGAAGCTCCAGAGACTCACCGGACTCGAGAGGGAAAAAATCATTAGCGAATACAAGGAAACCTTAAAGGAGATCGAACGATTGAAGGCAATACTCGGTAGCGAGGACCTCGTCTCGAAGATAATCAAGGAAGAACTCCTTGAGGTAAAGTCAAAGTACGGTGATGAAAGAAGAACAGAGATATCCGAGGAGACGAAGGAGATAACCATTGAGGACCTCATCACAGAAGAGGAGATGGTCATCACTGTTTCCCATCAAGGATACATTAAGAGGAACCCCTTAAGTGCCTATAGGAGCCAAAGGCGCGGCGGCAAAGGGCTCATGGGCATGGAGACAAAAGAAGAGGATTTTGTGGAGCAGCTCTTCATTGGGTCAACCCATGATTACATGCTCTTCTTCAGCAATCTCGGAAGGCTGTATTGGCTAAAAATTTATCAGATTCCCGAGGCCGGAAGGGCTGCGAAGGGCAAAGCTCTGGTCAACCTTCTGTCTCTCTCCGAGGGGGAAAGAATAACAACCGCGCTTCCGGTGCGGGATTTCAAAGAGGGCTATCTGGTTACTTTCACCAAGAACGGCATCGTAAAGAAAACGGTCCTCGATGAGTATAGCAACCCGCGAGGAAAAGGAATTATCGCCGTTACCCTTGAAGAAGGTGATGAACTCATCACGGTGAGGAAGACAGACGGCAAGAGCGATTTTATCATCGGCACGCGGGAAGGCCTCGCGATTAGGTTTAATGAAGAAGACGTCAGGCCCATGGGCAGGGCGGCAAAGGGTGTCATAGGCGTTCGGCTCCTGAAAGGTGATGAAGTCGTTTCAGCAGAGGTTGTTGAGGCGAATACGACCTTGCTTACTGTCACAGAGAAGGGGATCGGCAAGCGCACACGTCTTGAGGAATATCCTGTGCAGGGGCGAGGGGGAAAGGGAGTTATATCAATAAAGCTAGTTCCCAAGGGCGGCAAGGCTGTCGGCCTTATGCAGGTCCGGGATGAGGATGAAGTGGTCATGATAGCGAATACCGGGAAGATCATCCGAACTGTTGCGGGGAATATATCCATCCATGGGAGAAACACCCAGGGAGTTAAGCTCATGGATGTCGAACCAGAAGACAGGATCGTCAGCATAGGGCGGGTAGCGGAAAAGGATTGAGGTTGGGTAAAATTTAAGTAAAAATCATGAACGAAAAATCTTCTCAATGAGTTTCTTTAAAAACCTTTCTCTCTCTTTCTTGTTGGGAAGCTCTTCCATCGCCTTTGATCTGATCTTCTTGATAACACGGAGATAACGTGAAAACTCAGGGCCGTACAGTTGCTCTAGCTCCTTCCTTATCGCCTTCGCCATGGAAGGACTGGCCCCGCCTGTGGAAATAGCGATGGTAAGGAGACCCCGTTTGACGACTGAGGGGACAATGAAATTGCACAAAGAAGGATTATCGACAACATTCAGAAGTTTCTGAAGTGTCATTGCATCCCGCGATATCTTCTCATTCGTTTCTTCTGAATCCGTAGCAGCAATAACAAGAAAGGCAGTCTTAATATCTCTGCCTTCATAGCCGCGCTTCTTATGGATGATCAAGCCATCTCTTTTATATCGCTCAAGAAGAGGAGTTAGCGTTGGACTGATGACAGTGACTGCTGCGCCGGACTTAATGAGGGGTAAACACTTCCTTTGTGCAACCCTTCCGCCGCCCACAACTACACAAGTCTTGCCAATAAGATCCAAAAAGGCGGGATAAGAGAACTTATTTGCTGAGGGAGGCAAGCGCTTTTCTTGCCTCTTTGACGAGTTGATCATTCGGGTACTTTTGGATGAGGAGGGTGAAGTATTCAACTGCCTTGTCCTTATTGCCGATGTTTTTTTGGCTCAGCGCAATATGGTACAGGACAAGCGGCTCATTCTTATAATCAGGGTATTTTGTGCGTAAACCCTGGAACCTTCCCAATGCGGCTTTAAAAGATCCTTTTCGAAAGTAGAACTCACCAACGAGGAATTCATAACCTGCCAGGGTGGTCCTGCACTTATCGATTCGCAACTCAATTAATTCTTTATACGGATTTCTGGGGTACGTCTTTTTCAGTTTCTCAAACTCTTCGAGGGCCTTTGCTGCTGCGCCATATCCCCTGTCCGGGCTTTCGATCTGATTAAAATAGGTCATGGCTATCTGGTATTGGGCATATGATGCATTTGGATTGTCGGCGTATATCTCAATGAATTTCTTGTATTCTTGAACGGCGAGGTCACTCTCATCTTCTTTTGTATAGGTGTCTGCAATCAGTAACTGGGCAACAGGGGCATATTTCTTTGTAAGATCCCGGTTTTTAACCTCGAGGAGTAATCTTCGGGCATCTTCATAATTCTTTTTTTCAATCAGGTCATTTGCCATCGCGAGATACTTTTCCGCGTTGAAGTCACCTTCTGGCCGGATCTCTTTCTTCGCCGAGCAGGAAAGCGCGATGAGTGTCAAGAAGATCACCAACATCCGCAGGAGAAACGTTGAACTTCTGGAAAGACCGTCAATACAAAAAACCATAACTATATTAAAGCCTTCAGAGAGGTTTTGTGTCAAGTAGCAAATGCTAAAAACCCGGGGCTTATGGTATTCTTATGTATGAATTTGGGACGGTTCGAAAAACCGAGTAGGTATATCAACGGCGAAATAAATTCCCTTCACAAAAGAGCACTCGTGAGTGTTGCCCTCGCCTTCCCCGATATCTATGATGTGGGCATGTCCCATCTCGGGCTAAGAATACTCTATGCAGTGATAAATGATCATCCCTACGCCTCTGCCGAGAGGGTCTTCTCTCCATGGATAGACATTGAAGCGGAGATGAGAGCAAGAGGTTTTCTTCTGGCCTCCCTTGAAACGAAAAAGCCTCTCAGGGATTTTGATATTGTCGGGTTTAGCCTGCAGTATGAACTTTCGTATACAACAGTCCTCAATATGCTCTCGTTGGGTGGTATTCCTATACGATCAGGAGAGAGGAAGGAAGGAGATCCGCTGATTATTGCTGGTGGCCCGTGCACCGTCAATCCCTCTCCCATGGTGGCATTTATAGATGCCTTTTTGGTTGGTGACGGGGAAGAGGCTGTCAAAGAGATCATCGACGTTTTCTATCACTGGAAGAAAGAAGGTGATGGCAGGAGGAACTCTCTCCTTATCGGGCTTTCCCAGATACAGGGCGTCTACGTGCCCTGTATTCACGGGTCGAATCTGAGACATGCGGTCATAAAGAGACGATACATAACATGCCTGGACGATGCGCCCTATCCCCTCTATCCTGTTGTGCCATATACTTCAATCGTTCATGACAGGATAACTATGGAGGTATCGAGGGGCTGCACAAAAGGTTGCAGATTCTGCCAGGCCGGTATGATCTATCGACCCTTGAGGGAGAGAAGCCCGCAAAGGGTTTTAGAAATTATTGACCACTCTCTGAGGAATACTGGTCATGAGGAGGTATCCCTTACATCTCTGAGCGCCGGCGATTATGAATATCTCTTGCCTCTAGTGAGAGAGCTCAACAGGAGATTTTCCTGCAAAGTGGTCTCCCTCTCACTGCCATCATTGCGTGTCGGTGCGGTAAATCAGGAGGTCGTAAAAGAGATCAAGAAGGTCAGGAAAACAGGATTTACCATCGCACCGGAAGCCGCCACAGAAAGACTGAGAATGGCGATAAATAAGGATTTCACGGAGGAGGACTACGATCGGGCGCTCAACGTTCTTTTTGCAGAGGGATGGGAGAGTATCAAGCTCTATTTCATGATCGGGTTGCCCACGGAGAGGGGCGAGGATATAGAAGCCATCCCTGAAATGGCGCAAAGGGCGATCAGGATTGCCAGAAAACATACCCGTAGATATGTGAATGTGAATGTCGGCATCTCTCCTTTTGTTCCGAAGCCGCATACCCCGCTGCAATGGTGCGGGCAGGAGGATATTGAGAAGATACGTGAGAAGATGGATTATCTCCGACAGACCCTTACAAAGAGAAAGATGACCTATAAGGGACACAGTGCAGAGATGAGCCTTCTTGAGGCTGTATTTTCAAGGGGAGACTGCCGGCTTTCAGACCTCGTAGAGAATGCATGGGAGATTGGTTGCAGGCTGGATGCATGGACGGAATCCTTTGATTTCAAGAAATGGCTTTTGGCTGCTGAGAAGATCGGAATACCCATCCATAAGTATGCGGGGAGGCAGTTCAGCGAAAAAGATGCTTTCCCGTGGGAAGGCATTGATATTAGTGTCAAGAAAGAGTTCCTCTGGAAAGAGCTTCAGAATACGTTATCGTGTAAGAAAACAGGGGATTGTAAGACGGTCTGTCACGGTTGTGGACTCCTATGCAAAGAGCCGGCCAGCAGAGAACTCTCAGCAGTCAGCTTACAACCAGGAAGAGATCAGCAGTTCGAAAAAGGGGCACAGCTGCCGCTTGACGATTCCCAACTCTGTAAACCGCTTCGAATCCGGGTCCAATTTTCAAAAACGGGAGATATGCGATACCTTTCCCACAGGGAAGTGATGACTGCTTTTGTCCGTGCCATCAGGAGAGCCGACATTCCTCTCGTATATTCTCAGGGATTCCACCCCTCCCCCCGCGTCTCCTTTGGACCCCCTCTTCACGTTGGCGTGAGTGGCCTGCGGGAATACTTTGATATGGAAATCAAATCATCTCTTTCCCCTCTGAACATAAAGGATGACCTCAATAACCGTATTCCCGAGGGACTACGGATCGAAGCTGCAAGGATAGTACCGTTGAATGAACAATCCCTCGACAGCTTCATATCCAGATATGAATATGAGATAATATGTCCTGATGCAGCAGTCATAGAAGACTTCATCGGAAAAAGATCTGTCATGATTGAAAGGAAAAGGGCAAACGGTGAAAAGATATCAGTAGATGTGAGAAAGAGTGTCTGCGACGCATGGATTGCTGATGATACGACTGTCAGACTCACCGCTGTCGACAGCGGTGATACAAAAGTGAGGCTCGGAGAACTTCTTGGAGCCGTTTTCCAGATGCCTTTTGAAGACCTCCTCATAACGAGAGTGGGCATGTATGGCTGGATTGGTGAATGGGTCGACCCTTTGTTTTCCACTGATTGTGCTCCAGACAGGGAAGAGTCTCAAGAGCAGAGCATCCATCAAGAAGAGAGAAAGGGGGTGCGCAGGGAGAGCAGCGTTTCTCCACTGCGTTAAAACCATGCCCAATGAAATACTGGTCAATGTAACCCGTCAGGAAATTAGGGTAGGTTTGCTGGAAGGAGGACAGGTTGTAGAGTTTTATGTGGAGAGGAAAAGAGACGCAAGCCTTGTCGGGAATATCTATAAAGGGAAGGTCATTAAGATACTTCCCGGCATGCAATCTGCTTTTGTTGATATCGGACTTGAAAAAGCGGCGTTTCTTTACGTTGCTGACATCATGACCGATCGGGAAGAGTATGCGCCGTTTCTCGAAGAGGAGGAAAAAGAGAATTCCATTGAATTTGTTTCAAAGAGGGGAAGGCAGGATCTCCCTATAGAAGAAATCATACAGGAGGGACAGGAACTCCTCGTGCAGGTCTCAAAAGACCCCCTTGGGAGCAAGGGCGCACGGGTCACTTCCTATGTGACACTCCCAGGTCGGTATCTTGTTCTCATGCCGAATGTTGAGCACATCGGCATATCAAGGAGGATAAGCGATGAAAATGAACGAGTGCGCCTGAGAGGCATACTCGAAAATATCAAGTCGAGGGGGTATGGATTTATAATCAGAACCGCCAGCGAGGGATGCACTGAAGAAGAACTGAAAAAGGACATGGAATTTTTACTTCTCCTCTGGGAAAACATCCAGAGGAAAAGAGACAGGATGGCTGCCCCAAGTCTCCTTTACAGCGATCTCGACCTTGCTTTCAGGAGCGTTCGTGACCTCATGAGGCAGGATGTGGAAAGGCTTGTGATAGATGCTGAAGATGAATATGAAAGGATAAAAGATTTTGTGAATGCCTATTTCCCGAAGCTCCTCTCAAAAATAGAACTCTACGGAAACGGTGAGCCCATATTTGATGCTTTTGGTGTTGAGCTGGACATCTCGCGTGCGCTAGGGAGGAAGGTATGGCTTAAATCCGGTGGCTATATTGTCATAGACCAGACAGAGGCCATGACGGTTATTGATGTCAATACCGGTAAATTTGTCGGCAAGGAAGATCTGGAGGACACTATTCTTAAAACGAATTTTGAGGCTGTCAAAGAGATTGCTTACCAGATACGACTCAGGAACCTCGGAGGTATCATCATCATCGACTTCATAGACATGGAGAGACTCGAAAATAGAGAGAAGGTCTTCAACGCTTTCTTTGAGGCAATGAAGAAAGACCGGGCGAAGAACACTATCCTCCACATCTCGGAACTCGGGCTTATACAGATGACAAGGAAAAGGGTGCGGGAGAGTCTTGGGAGGACCTTGACTGAAGCGTGCCCATACTGTGAAGGAAAAGGGTTTGTGAAATCTCCACGAACCCTCTGCTACGAAATATTTAGAAAGATTACGAAGATGGCACGGCATGGAGGAGAAAAAATTATTGTAACAGCCCATCCTTCTGTTGCAGAACTGCTCTCCGATGATGAGAGGTCAGGACTTGAGGAAATAGAGAGCACATACGGGCTGAAGGTTATTGTAAAAGAAGACAGCAAACTTCATCAGGAAAACTATGAAGTCGTACAATTATAAGGGAATAAGAACGGCAGAGGAGAAAAAGAAGAACCGGTCTTTATCCTTCCTTAGGGTATTCACTTAAATCATGCGCGATGACTGTATTGAACCCTCAGGGGCACTATCTCGGCTGACTCGTATTCTCACGGAGATGGAAAGTGCCGTCATAGCTTACTCAGGGGGGTGTGACAGCACGTTTCTACTTAAGGCAGCCGTGCTTTCGGGTATGCGGATACTTGCCGTAACTGGGCAGTCCCCCACAATTCCGGAACATGATGTCATCGATGCCAGAGAGATTGCTCAGACAATGGATGTTCATCATATCGTCATAGCGACTTCAGAGCTCGAGATTGCTGATTTTCGAAAGAACCCCGTTAACCGGTGTTACTATTGCAAAGATCATCTCTTCGGGAAACTAAAAGAGATAGCGGTGACCGCCGGCTATAGGTTTATCATTGATGGCAGTAATGTCGACGATCTGGGTGACTGGAGGCCGGGAAGGAAAGCAGCGCTGAATCACGGCATCCGGAGCCCCCTTATTGAAGCCGGATTGAGAAAGCATGATATCAGGCGATCGTCCCGCGAACTCGGTCTTCCAACCTGGAATAAGCCGTCTTCTCCCTGCCTCTCTTCCCGATTTCCTTACGGGATGCCCATAACCATAGAGGGCTTACGCCAAGTGGAAGCTGCTGAGAAATTCTTAAAATCCTTCGGTTTTGAGGAGTTGAGAGTCAGGCATCACAAAGACATAGCGAGGATCGAAGTGAAAGAAGCTGATATCCAGAAAATGCTCGCTCCCGAAATTAGAAGTGCTGTCAATAACTATCTGCGGTCACTGGGATTTGCTTTTGTTACCCTCGACCTAGAGGGGTTTAGAAGCGGCAGGCTCAATGGATGAAGGAGTTATTGATTTCCTCGTCATCGGCAGCGGCGTAGCTGGGTTGAGAGCCGCGATCGAATTGGCGCCCTATGGGAACGTCCTCATCGTCACAAAGGACGTTCCCACCGAGAGCAGCACTGAGTATGCACAAGGGGGAATCGCTGTTGCTCTGAGCGAAGATGATGAGGTCGGCATACATTTCGAAGACACGCTGAGGGCGGGCGATGGCCTCTGCAGAGAGGAGGCCGTCAGGGTCCTTGTCGAGGAAGGGCCCCAGAGGATCAAGGAACTTATTTCATGGGGCGCTGCATTCGACAGGGAAGGGAGGGAGCTCGCTTTCGCGAGGGAAGCGGCTCACACTAAAGACCGGATTCTCCACGCCCATGGGGACTCCACAGGAAGGGAGATCGAGAGGGCTCTCCTGAACCAGGTCAGAAAATTATCGTCGGTAAAAAAGTACCCCTTTGCTTTCACCATCGATCTTATAGTCAGCGGCGATGAATGCATCGGTGCGCATATCCTCCGCGAAGGAAAAGTTACCAGCCTCTTTGCTAAGGCAACAATTCTCGCCACAGGCGGGGCTGGTCAGATCTATGAAAGAACAACAAACCCTGAGGTGGCTACTGGAGATGGCATGGCCATAGCCTTTCGGGCCGGGGCAGTCCTTGAAGATATGGAATTCGTTCAGTTTCATCCCACGAGCCTTTATGTCCAGGGTGCGCCTCAGTTCCTCCTGAGCGAGGCGATGAGGGGCGAAGGTGCTCTCTTAAGGAATGTCAACGGAGAACTATTTATGGAAAGGTATCATCCTCTGGCTGAGCTTGCCCCGCGGGATGTGGTATCAAGGGCCATAATCTCTGAGATGGTCAAAACAGGGAGCAGCCACGTTTACCTCGACCTCACCCACCTCAACAAAGATTTTGTGAGAATGAGGTTCCCCAGAATCAATGCGACTTGTAAGATTTATCACATCGACATCGCAGAAGACCTAATCCCCGTCTCGCCGGCTGCCCATTATGTCATGGGGGGAGTCAAGACAGATCTGAATGGGGCAACGGATATTTGCCGGCTCTATGCCGCTGGGGAAGTTGCATGTACTGGCGTTCATGGAGCAAACAGGCTTGCAAGCAATAGTCTGCTCGAAGGGCTGGTATTCGGAGCACGGGCTGGTATTGCCGCGTCGCAGCACAGGCAGCAGTCATTGGAGATAAGAAAAAAAATGATATTGGCCACTGTTCGCCCAGCGACGGCTATCAACGGTCCCGACGGCGGTACGGGAGAGATACGAGCTTTGCTCAGAAGCCTGATGTGGCAGAAAGTCGGGATAATCCGGTGCCTTGAGTCGCTTTCCGCTGCCCGGGAAAGACTCTCGCTTTGGCTGCCTTATGTCGATGGTATCTGCCTTAAAAGACAGGAGCAGGAATTAAAAAATATGGTGACCGTAGCGTATCTCATTACTGAGGCGGCGACTGCGAGAAAAGGAAGCATCGGAGCGCACTACCGATCTGATTTTCCCGGCCACGGGAAAGATTGGAAAAGGCACACTCTGTCAACAAGAGATACGGCTCTTCGAGGAGCATAGGTACCGCCGATATTCATTCAGCCCATCTGATCGGTTAATCGCCCAATTGTATTTTATGCGCCCTTATCTTCCGATGGAGATTGCTCCTTTCAATCTCTAATATCTCGGCGGTCCGTGATACATTCCAGTTATTTTCCTCAAGTTTCTGCGCTATGAAATCCTTTTCGAATATCTCCCGTGCTTCCTTGAGTGTTTTATAAGAAAAGTAATCTGATTGATTGTGTTCGCTTTTCACGATCTGGATGTCCTTTGCATCTATCAATGAAGAAGGGGTCATGATCACCAACCTCTCGATAAGATTCTTTAGCTCCCTGACATTCCCGGGCCAATCGTATTGCTGGAGATTCTTAATCGCTTCAGTCGTCACAGTTTTCCGCGTCTTTCCATATTCCGAGGCAAGGGATTGGATAAAATGTTCGACGAGAAGGGGGATGTCCTCTTTTCTTTCCCTAAGCGGAGGGACAGCGATGGGGATAACATTAAGCCTGAAGAACAAATCACTCCTGAACATGCCCTTTTCGACCTCTTCCTCTATGTTTTTGTTCGTCGCAGCGATAATCCTCACGTCAACCTTTGTGCTTGTGTTCCCGCCGACCCTCTGAAATTCCTGAGTCTCTATGATTCTCAATACTTTTGCCTGTGTCTGAAGAGACATATCGCCTATTTCGTCCAGAAAAAGTGTTCCCCCGTCTGCCAACTCGAACTTCCCCTTCTTCTTTTCAGATGCTCCTGTAAATGACCCCTTTTCATGGCCAAACAACTCACTTTCTATGAGTTCCTGAGGGATCGCAGCACAATTTACCTCAATAAATGGCTTTTCGGCACGGCTACTCATCCCGTGGAGAAGACGCGCAACAACCTCTTTTCCCGATCCGCTTTCGCCGGTTATGAGAACCCTGCTGTTACTGGGTGCGGCCATCTTTATTTGTTCGCTGAGTACCGCTATGAGCGGTGATTCTCCGATAAGTCTCCATCTTCTCGTGATATCTTCTCTCAGCGTCTTGTTTTCCATCTCCAGCGCTCTCTTCTCCAATGCCCTCTTCGCGGTAAGAAGAACCCTCTCCAGAGAAAGAGGCTTTTCGAGAAAGTCGTATGCTCCCATCCTCGTCGCTTTCACAGCCACATCGATGTTTCCGTGTCCCGAGATCATGATTACCGGTATGTCACTCTTTATGACCTTTATCTCTTTTAATGCCTGAATCCCGTCCATTTTCGGGAGCCACACATCGAGGAGAATAAGGTCTGGCAATTGCTCCTTTGCGACACGGAGCGCATCTTCTCCAGTCTCAGCCGTAACGACGCTGTACCCCTCATCTTCGAATATCCCTGAAAGGCTTTCCCTTATGCCTCCCTCATCATCAACGATGAGCACTACCGGTTCCACTAGTTCCCTCCCTTGTAAAATTCATTGACTGTCAGTGCCCACTATAAAAGACGCTGTTGCGCCTGCAAAGGATAACGTTTGCAATTATGGCGCGGCTAGCATCCGCATTGATTGCCAATGTCCTTCGGTCCCGCAGAGCGATGCGATTATCCCTCCTTGATTGGTAGCTCAATGGTAAAAATGGTTCCTCTCGGCTGATTATCCCCGACCCTCAAATATCCCCTGTGCTCAGTGATGATCCTGCTTGCGATTGCCAAGCCGAGACCCGTTCCACCGTTCTTTGTCGAGAAGTAGGGCAGGAAGAGTCTTTCCTTGTCTTCTTCCCTTATTCCCGGACCGTCATCAGCAACATCAATATTTACCCTGTTTGCTGCGATGTCAGTAAGCACTCTCACGGAAATATTTCCGCCTCCGTCCATTGCATGGATTGCATTGTCGAACAAGTTTATCAAAACTCGCTTAAATTGCTCTCCATCCATGTCTATGAGGGGTGTTCCCGGGGGTATGGCAACCGCGATTGCAAAATCCTTATAATCCCTATAGAGATTAACAACTTCATCTATTATACCAGCAATGGATGTCGGGGATTTTATGATCGCGGGCATCTTGCCGAACCTCGAAAATTCATCTACAAGGTTTCTCAAGCTGTCAACCTCCCTGATGATTGTCTTTGTCGATCTTTCAAAGACGTGCCCAAAATCCTTATCCTTCTGTTCCCACTTCTTCAACATCCTCTCTGTAGAGAGTCTAATCGGGGTAAGGGGATTCTTAATCTCGTGGGCAATCCTTCGTGCAACTTCCTGCCAAGCCAAAGCTCGTTGAGCTTTTATCACATCCGTCAGGTCATGGAAAACAACAAGGATTCCAAGGTAGTGAGAAACCGTATCCCTTAATCCCATGATAGAGACCCTCAGGAGCGTTCGCTTTCCCTTGATGTTTGCCCAGACCTCTTTCTCGACACTCCCAAGGGATCTCAATGTTATGCCGCGAATCAGCTCCTGCAAGGAATCGGATTTTATGCCGGAAAGTATCTCTCGGTAATTTTTTCCTAAGACATTCTCAGGCGTGACATTTAGGATCTCACATGCTGCCCTGTTGATAGTGATGCTCTTGCCGTCAGCATCGAGGGATATAACACCACTCTGTATGTTCTCGAGGATGACTTCCATGCTGAGCCTCCTCCTGTCGGAATCACTATAAGCTTTCTGGAGTGATTCCTTCCCCTCTTTCAACTCCTTTACCATATGATTGAAGGAGTTTATGAGCAATCCTATCTCGTCCACCCGTTCTATGCTGATGTTCACATCAAGGTTTCCTGCTGCCACTTGGCCAGTTGCCTGAGCGAGATTCTGAATCGGTTCTGTAATACCCCTGGAAAGCCGGAGCGAAATCCAGAGAGCCATAAAGATAACAAGGAGAGTGAAAAATCCAAGGAGGAGGAGGAAATTCAGTTTGAGGGGTTGTTTCCATGCCTCAAGTTTTATGTAATCCTCATATGCACTCTTAATTTTTTCGACATTCCTCGTAATATCCGGGGGAATGCTGGATTCTACAATCAGAACACCCGACACCTTGTTTCCTAAGACATCGGGGACAACAGCCCGAACAATATCTCCCTCATCAGTTGACACAACTTCGGTCCCTTCCTTTCCCTCGAAAGCCTCTTTTATGACATCNNATATAATCGTCCTTGCCGCTTCCAGAGCCTTATGCCGTTCTATATCATAAATGGAGCGTGCGATATTCAGTGTGCTGTCAATTGGCTGTCTGAACTGAGGAGTAAACCACCTGTCGACATATTTTATCACGAGGCCGCTCGCTGCAAGAAAGAGCAGGACAGATGGTATTGATGTGAGAATGACGAACATAGCCATGATTTTTGTCTTGAATCGTGAGCCGAGGACCTTCTGTTTCCTTTCGAGATAGAGCTTGACCAGGTTTTTGCCTACAAAAAACATCAAGGTCAAGAGCGCTATGATGTTGACATTAAAGAGTATCAAGAGGAGGACGCGGGTGGTGATCGATATAGAGACGAGCCTGATAAAATGGAGCTCAAGGGCTGACGCTCCAATAATAAAGAGGAAAAGTCCGAACAATACAAGACTGAACTTCTTCACCGTGCACCTCCGATAGTGAATGGAGCGGAATCCTTTGTGATCTTGAACTCCATCTCAGGGATAAAAAACAGCAGATATCCGATAACAGGCGGAAATGATCTCAAGTGCGATTCTGCGGTTATCCTTACGAAGTATTTAGACGGTTCAAGCTCCTTTGTATTAGCGATCTGAACCCCTTTTAAGTTCAAGGTCCAGGTTAGCATTGAGTCAAGGTCTGTGAATCGCTTCCGAATGGATGTCGTTCCGTCAAAGGATGTGGCAACGCATTCCTTTCTGACAGGATCACTCTTGAGAGTTTTAATGATCTTTTTCCCGGTTATGAATTCGTCAGGCCAGAGGTTCCATACCCTGTAGAGATCGATATAAAAGGTTAATTCCTTTGCTATTCCATTTTTCAGATCGAGAAGGCTTTTCTCGTCCAACAGCAACCCCGTTGAGGCCAAAACTTCACCGTCGATCAGTTGCACATCGGGTCCAATGATTTCAGCACCGAGGGCGGTAGAGGCATGCAATAAGAAGTAACCGATCAAAAGTACAGTTGTTATTCTTGTCATTTGGAAATGCGAGCTCCGGGATTTTTTTCATTATATCATAGATGGTATAATAGAACCGTTGAGATCCCTCGGTGAAAAGGAAAATATGAGCCCGAGACAGACCAGTAAAGCTATTGGATGAGAATCAAAAAAAGCTCTGATATCCTTATCGTAGCTATTGTTTTATTGTTCTTATTTGCCCTTGTGGTATCATATGTTTCGAATAACTACGCCTATACCAAAACTCTTGAATCAGCAAACATCGCTAAAGAAATTGATTTAATTACTGCCTTAAAAACATCCCTCGCCCGACTCGAAGAGAACCTCGAAAACAATGTTTCGTCGCCAAACGCTAAGACAAAAGAACAGTTACTGGAAGCAGCAGATCAATTCTCCTCGCTTATCGGAAAAACAGAGGATTTCGCGATGGATGAAGAACAATCCCAAATGATAACTTACGTGAGAAAGAAGATCCCCTACTTTCATACGACTATCGAACGGATTCTCTCTTCTCAAAATGCCAATGATAGGGTAATGCTATATCAACCGCTTCGGGCCGACCTCTTTGAAAAGGTTGCCAAGGATATCGATAGACACTGGTTCGAGGATTTTGAGAAGATCAGAGAGGCAAAGGAAGCAGCAGGAAAGTCAAGGAAATACAGTCTCTATGCCTTTCTGGCCTCTTTTCCCCTGCTGGTTATTTCAGCCATGGTCATAAGAACCATGATCATGAAGAAGGTCATTGCGCCAATCCTCGAAATTGGTCATATCAGTTACCTCATGGCCAACGGGAATCTCGACTTGCAGATACAGATCTCTTCCAAAGACGAGCTTCAGGAACTTTCACAGAATTTCAATTTCATGGCCGCTTCTCTCAAGGAAAAGATGAAAAGCCTTGAAGCGTCCGTAGAGAAGGAACAGAGGGTTGTGAGGGAGCTTGCTATCCTCAATGAGTTTACCGCTGCTGTGTCATCGGATCTTGACCTCAAGAGNNNNTCTTTTTTATTCAGCCTGACGGGACAAAGTCCTTCCTCAGCACCGATAGCCTTATTTTCGAGCAAACAATCGACAGGTTGTTTGCTCATGACGAAAAGGCTATAGGAGAGATGATGAAAGAACAGGCCGTCTTATACAAGAATGACCTTACGCTGCCCTTATCAGATGGCCGTGTGATCCGGAATTTCATGGCATTACCCCTTTGCTCAACAACCGGCATGCAATGCCTCCTCATGGTTATCAATACCAGAAACCGTTTTGGCCAGGATGAAGAGGACAGTCTTATTAATTTCGCATTTCAGGCATTCCAGACGCTTGCTCTTCAAAATGAAGTCGCAAAATTAGCCACAACGGACGGCCTTACAGGGCTCTTTAACCACAGG
>DMNE01000455.1:0-3754 GCA_003453735.1 Nitrospiraceae bacterium
ACCTCCTTGGTCGTGAAGAACGGATCAAAGATCCGGTTGATCTTCTCCATCGGGATACCCGTTCCGCAATCTGTTATCTGGATTATCGCCTGGCTCTCCGGGGTCTCAACGATCCTGACATCAATCGTGCTGCCGAGAGGGCTGTGCTGGGCCGCGTTGTCCAGCAAATTAATCAGGACCTGCTGAAAACGTACGATGTCGACAAGTACAATCGGCCCTTCAGACCCGCAGTCAAAAAGAATCCGGACGGGATGGTCCAAGGCAGTTTCCGTTGACGTCCAGATATTCAGTATCTCTTGACATGCCTGGTGCAGGGGAACGGCGTTCATGTTCGAAGACACGATCGGCTTTCCCAGCTCCAGTAAATCCCTCATCAGATTGGACAGACGGTTGACCTGGATGCGGATGTGCTTGATATAAGGTTCATAACTTCTATTACCCTTTATCTCCGGTTCATTGAACAGTGCTTCACTGATCGAGAGGATTGCGTTGAGAGGGTTTCGTACCTCGTGGGCAACACCGCCCGCAAGACGGCCGATTGCCTCAAGCGTTTGCGCCTCTCTAAGCTTCGTCTCGAGGATTGACAGCTCCGTAATGTCGCTGATCGTATGGACAATATGGTGAATACGGCCATCCTCCTTCAGGACCGGATCCGCAGTGACCAGATTGGTCCGGCCCGCCATAGCGATAACCATGGTCTCCCGCTTTCTCGTTTTCATCATACGCTGTGTCGGGCAGCCCTCGATAGGGCAATTCGTCCCGTGGACGAGCTCCCAGCAGTGCTTACCGATGATCTGCTGGTAAGGCATCCCCATTAGGTCCCTTACGGCCTTGTTGCAGCGGATGACCCGCTGGTCACAATCGAGAATCATGATGCAGTCCTTTATGGCGTCAAAGGTGCTTTTCCATTCCGTCGCTGCCGCCTCGATCTTCTGCTCCATGTCCTTTCGGTCGGTGATGTCATGGGCTACATGGACTGTCCCGATGGGAGACCCGTATGGATGGTCCATCAGTTGTGAAGTGGACACGTTCACATGAACCTTCCGTCCGTCCCATCTACACCAGTACATCTCGGAGGAGGTAACGGTCATGCCATTGTCGATGCCCCTATCAGGTCCGGAATGGGCCGTCAGAAGCGCCGATAAGTTTCTGCCGAGCAAACTGCTCTGGGGATACCCCAGCATATCCTGGGCTGCGCGGTTCAAGACCCGGATTTTGCCCTCAAGATCGACGANNACTCTGCATGGTCTCAAGAATCTGCTTCGTGGCGCGTTCGGGAGTGATGTCCACCAGGCGGTACCGTAAAATCACGAATGCTATGCCGGCCGTGTAGCACGCTATGGGCGCATAACCGAACGGGTNNTCTACATCTTGACGCCCAAACCTGGGAGAAAATCGACCATCCCCAGAAGGCCGATAACGAAGGACAGGCATATCCACCGCAACCTGCTTCTGGTCCTCTCGTCTCGGCTTCCCATGTACGCACGCCAGTAACTCNNAACGACAAGGAAATAGAAAATGAATATCCAGGCAAGCGGCCCGAACCAGGAGCTATTGCCTATTGGAAAAATGCGCGGCATGCGGACCAGGAAGGCATCCGAATATACGACGCTGGCGGAGAACAGGATCGCCAGAATGAACGTTGCGGCAATGGAAATCCGGTATCGATTAAGCCGATCCAGAATGGCTGTGGCTAGCAAGAACTCGGTCGAAGGCATAAATACAGTGCTTATTAATGCTCCACGCATCCACCAGACCATGATGTCCTGGTTCGCGCTCAAGTATACCAGGCCAATGGAGAGCACATATAAGCCCATGCTCAGGCTTGTGAGCGGATAAATGAATCTGATGCGCATATGCCGCTCTCGGACCATGACGAAAGCGCCCAGTCCGATGACGAAGGCGGCGACAGCAAATTGTGGGATTGCGAGATAACTGAAGTGGTATTGATTGTGGTCGAAAACGTGCTGAACCATAAAATGCGCTCCTGCTCATGCAGGTTACCAGCCTCAGGACGCCCTATTCGTCAGCGGCGTATACCGTTATTATATATACATACCCCGTCGTTCGCAAGGACAAACATCTCAATTCAGCACCGCAAGCGAAAATCCCGAACATCTGCGCTTGCTCTTTACCTGGATCAGGCCATACTGTCTACTGTAGTCCCGCCAAAGAGTCTGCAACCTGCACCACCGTGGGCATGAACCGAATATGTACCGTTCCTGGTTCAAAAGTGTGGATCATGCCGGTTCCTGTGCACATAGTCATTCCGCCGGGAACCGTTACATGCATGAGCATCCACCTGATTGCGAAATTATCAGAATTTAAACCCCCACNNGCTGATCTTGAGCGACTCCTGGGCGGCGACGGCCTCGGGGGAGCTGTCATCCTTCATGGCAAGCAGTACGCTGCTGATCTTCTGGACCGTAGCAGGGTTCATCTTCTTTGAGACGATTAGGGTTCCATCGGGGTTTTGCCCCCTGTCCTCATAAATCAATTCAAGCTGCGGGTATTTACTCTTTTCCTTGTTCCAAACGTGGTTCTTCACGACTGCTACGTCGGCATCGCTTNNAACAATCAGCGTTCCGTCGGGGTTCTGCCCCTTGTCCTCGTGAATCATCTCAAGCTGAGGGTATTTTCCCTTTTCCTTGTTCCACACGAGATTCTTAATGACTGCAACATCCGCATCGCCTCGTGCTAACGATTCCAAGGCCGCGCCGTGATTTGCCGCAATCATGATGACGCTTGGTTTAGACGGCCCCAATGATCGGAAATATATCTCGCCCGCTGACGCCAAGGGAGCAAATATCACCTTTTTCCCGTTAAAGTAGTCCGCTTTTCCGGAAAACTTTGCGCTGTTTTTCGGCCCCACGATCACGGCCGCGTACGTGCTCGTACCGTCCTGGTTCACGGGTCTCACCACCGGGTAAGCCAGGCCCTTGATGATCATGGTGCCTGCCACACCGGAGCCGCTGAACATGGCGTCGACCTTCCCATTGGCGAACATCGCTGCCGCTGCCCCATAGTCAGGAACGGTTTGAAATACGGCTGAGATCCCCCTTTTGCTCAGATATTCAAGCAGCGGGAGATACTTTCTGCCTTCGCTCGCCTGTGCTAGTTGAAGAGCGATGGTAACATCCGCTGCCTTGCTCGTCCCTGCCAAAATACAAACTATCAACATAACCGAAGACAATGCTGAAACAAGTTTTTTGATATTCATCTCCATACCTCCTTTATAATATTCTGTCGTNNGTCTTTCATCACATTTTCATCTTGAGATACATACCGAGGGCTCGGTCGGAATATTTTATATGATTGACCAGCCAGTCCACCACGATCTGCCTTGCGTCCTCTGCCAGAGACGCATTGATGCCTTCCATCATAATTCTGTCTTTTAGCTTCTGAAAGGTCTTAGCGAACTGCTCATGCTGGGCCTTGTGGGTGCTCATGCCGGGATAGCCATAGGCCTTCATGTGCTCTTCCTCAGTCGTGAAATGGAATCTCACATAGNNGTCGCACGACAGTGCCATGCTGAAAGGCCTCAAGCAGACTGTTCACCCGTCCGATTAGTTCCTGATGTTGCGTATCGATTATCTGCGTCCCTGAAGACAAATTATCATTCCACTTCATCAACATATCGCTCATCTCTTTCATGAATCATACGTGGTCATGGTCATCTATAATGAACAATTTCCGCAGTGCATCAAACATGTCAGATGGATGAACTGGTTTTTCAAAATAGAAAGAAGCCCCC
>DMNE01000455.1:3766-5192 GCA_003453735.1 Nitrospiraceae bacterium
GTTGATCTCCATCCCCTCTTGACTCCCCTCGCCAGTCAGCCTGAGATCGGTGATCACGACGTCAAAAAATCTTGCCGCCATCCGTTCCATAGCACAATCGAGCGTTTCGCATGCATGGAGCGTGATGAATGCGTAACGTTTGAACAGCGCCTGATAGGCGAACAAAGTTGCTTCATCATCGTCGATTACCAAAACATGTTTCGTCCTCACCCCTTGCATATTAATATTATTTCCCATGCTGAAACTCCTTCGTTTCGCCTGATTAAATTCAAGTATTGTGCCATAAGTGGTTATAAATAAATACTTGAAATATATAGTAAAATTAATTGACACTCGATGAGACGGTCTCGCAATGAGACAGGCTGTCTCATGTTTGCTTAGAAAGCAATTCTGTAATACGTTATAGGGTTATTCTAAAAAAGATGATTTGCCAATTACAAATTAGATTCCCACTTCTGCCGGTATACGAATGTCTACTTTTCGGAAATCAGCAAGCGCAACCGAGTCCCAAGAGAAGGCAGTTGAGTCATTCACAGCCGCCACTGACGCTCCTCAAAACGAATCGCGGAGCCAAAAAATGTCACCCTTGTGGCATCTGTTATCCATTTTATTTGTTTTATCACAATAATACTTGACATAACGGCATGAATAATTTCGATCTTTCATCATTCCAAATTGGCATCGGACTTGCTTCATAAATATTAGAATCTTATAAACATTACCTTGTCTGTGGACCTAGTTTCCGAGATGAGCGTGATGACCATGAAGGACCCCAAAATATTATTCCTCAAGGAACTTCAAAACAAGGTCAGGGACGAATGCGATGTCTGTCATAAAAATAAATTGCTTGAATATTTGGCAATGGATGAAAAAAACAACATGTTCACCGTCTGCAAGGAATGCAGTGAACATTTAAGAATGGTCACGGACGGTGCATGAGAATGTCCGTGTCTCCGATGTGATATTGTTATCGTAAATCAGCCCGGCAATCGCTCTTCTACCAGTACCAGCGCATCCTTCACCGAAAATTCTTTGGGACGTCTTTACAGCATACAACAATCTCGGCATTGAAATTCAATATACTGTATCCTATGCACCTGATCCAGTTTACGCCTTTAAGTCGTGCTTCTATCGGGGTGGAGAAAACATACGAGGATCATGGAACTGCGGTTTAAAGGAGAAGAAACGGGCATTTAGTCATTTTGCAAATAATTTTTCGAACAGGTCTATTCCTGCCTGTGATCATGGCATGACTGCCGATAAGGGTTGTGTGCGCATTTTCCCTAAAGCTTTTCGCTCTTTACATAGACGATCGTCTCGTCCTGCGCGCGCAGATCTCCAGGATGGTAGAGAGGGATCGGGTATTCCTGTTGTTTAAACTTCACCGGTGCGGCTTTTTTATCCACGATACCAAGCGCGACCGCAA
>DMNE01000305.1 GCA_003453735.1 Nitrospiraceae bacterium
TCCCACTAATCTGAAATCCAGGACAATACTATCATAGGATGAGTCCTACCGGATAGGACATTCTTTTCTTACCAGAGAGCCCGAAGCAAAACCTGCTCAGTTTCCCCCGGGTTCCAAACGAAAAGGGCACTTGGTACAACTCTTGCTTTTACCTCTTAGGCGAGTTGTTGAATCCTCAACATAATCTCCAGAGTGCCCCATTATCCGGTGTTTGTGAGGAAATAAAATGGAGAGAGAAGAATCCAAAGAATCTCACACCAAAATGAATTACGGTGCGCTGGCACATGCATATGACTCCTGGGAAAAGGCCGATGGGATCAAAAGCATGATCAAGGAAATGCCTCAGATCGATCCCCCGGTGGGATTACTCCCTGCCCTACTGGAAGCAATCAAGGGAAAAATGTCTTGCTGTGGTCGCGAGCCCACTAATGGGCGAGACCGCTTTGATCCGTTGCATTTAGGTGTTTGTACCTGGTCTTTGTTATGGTGCTTGCTGCTTTATAGTCTTTTGAAAGAATACGCAGTCAAGTCCCCGAGGAGGCAAGCATTGTGAAATTTTCAAGGCTGCTGCTCGCGACCCTGTTTTTGATCGGCGTGAATACTGTCGCCTTGGCAGATGAGCCACACCCTACGGTGGATTATGGTCGGCAGCAGATTGCTGACAGCGACATGCCCTTTTTTGAGAACCGATACGAAACGGAACATTTCATCCTCAAATGGACAAACCGAAGCCACGATTCGAGGGACAATATAGCCGACCCCCAAGTTATAAAAGTCACAGCAGGATATCTTGAGACGGCTTGGGCAAAGTATGCGACCTTGTTTGGAAGGTGCCCGTATACTGCACCCGGCAAGAACAAGATAGAGGTTGTTTTTTACGATATTGACGCATATGGCTATGCCGATCCTCCAGATGGGCCTATTCAGTTTAATTCGGCTGCCTGGGTAGACAAAAACACCAGGGGAATCCGGAGGCCTACTTCGGCTCATGAATTATTTCATAAATTACAGTACGCATACGGTTTCAAGACCAAGTGGCGCCCGGAAAGACCATACAGGTGGTTTTCAGAGGGCACTGCAGCATGGGCCGAGGTTTACGTTTGGGGAATGGTCAGTCGCCCCGAAAAGGCGGATGAACTTTTTGAAGATGCTGACATGGACCTCTACGAGGCAGAGGATATGGCAATGCCGTTCTGGATTTACTTTGTCAAGGGCAATCAAGAGCATACGAACAATCAGCTCATGCGAAAGTTTTTCGAAGCGTGCGAGAGGCTCCACGACCCGAACCTTGCCCTTAACGAAGTGATAAAGGAAGCTTATGGGTCGGTTGATTGCTTCTTCAAGGGCTTCGAAAACGAGCGCAAGAAGGGATTCTGGAGCAGCCCCTGTGAATCCCCTTACAACTCCATCACTGGACCCCAAGGAAAAGACCTCGTCCAAGAAGTCAGGGATCTTCAGAGAAAAAGAAACGCAAGCTATAGTAGATTATGGGGTTTGCCCTATAGATTCTAACTTCACGGCGTGCAGACAGTTATTCAAATTCGGTCGGCAGCCGAGCGCATGTCCTTATCTGGGTATTCTTCCTGCCATGGATACTGCACGCGACCGTGGAAGGCGGCCACAAGAGAATCCACGAGAGAAACCCTCACCAGCGCCAGATCTTCCGTTGTTATTTTGCACTCATCGAATTGGTCATCTTCCACTCGTTTTTCGATGACGTGGCGAACCAGGGTCTCGACAGCCGCACGGGTATGCTCCGGCAAAGTACGCGAAGCGGCCTCAACGGCATCTGCAATCATAAGAATTGCTGTTTCTATGCTTTGTGGCTTAGGTCCGGAATAGCGGAAATTTTCTTCCGACTCTTGGATTTCAGGGCCGTTTTGCCTGGCTTTGTTCCAGAAATATTCCACCACCTGTGTTCCATGATGCTGCGGGATGAAGTCCAGGATGGCTTGAGGGAGCCTGGCTTTCTCGCCCATGAGCATGCCTTTCTTCACATGCCCCATTATGATCCCGGCGCTTTCCAGCGCGCCTAGACCGTTGAGGGGGTTAACACCGCCTGACTGATTTTCCACAAAATACTCAGGATCGGCCATTTTACCTATGTCATGGAAATAAATCCCCGCTCTGAGCAATGGCACATTGGCTCCTATTGCTTCGCCGGCCGTCTGGGCGAGGTTGGCAACCGACATGGTGTGCTGATAAGTGCCGGGCGCCCTGCTGAGAAGCTCTTTCAACAACGGGTGCTCCAGATTCGTCCATGTGTTTATTTTGAAAGTCGAGATAGTTCGAAGGGTAATTTCCAGGAGAGGCAGAAGAGTCAGTGCCGCCGGCCCTGAGATAAGCCCGCCCAGCATAGCCCACCCGGCATCTCGTAAAAGCGGGAAAAAGGCCGCATCAATTGCGGAATTCATCGAATCCCGAAAAGTCGACGAAAACGCCTGCCAGTCCAAACCAAAAGATATAGCCATCATGGCGCACACCGCTCCGCCCGCTGCTGATGGAAAAAAAACTTGAGAACGCTTGCGTATCCTACCGCAAGCATGCAGTGCGGTTAACCCGCCGGCAGCGAAGTAGACCAGCATATGAATGTTTCGTCCAGTCATGAAGCACGCAACTATAGCGCCGAAAAGCGTCGTACATGCGTCAGCAACCTTGCTCTGGTCGAGCACGATCAACACCAGGGGGATCAGGCAGACCGGGAGCACATAAACCGTCAAAGAGGTAAGGAGCAGAATAGCTTTGAATAGAATGACGGATATGACCAGGACGAAAAGATGAAGGGGAGCCGAAAGAGTGCTTCGCCTCTCCATACCTCCGATCTGCGACATTACCGCATCATAGAGAATAGCAAGAACAAGTATTGTCAGGACGACCCAGGAAATGCTCCTCGAAAAATCTTTTTCTTCTACCTCGCGATCTGCCGCGAGAAGAAACATGTCCTCTTCAGTGAGAGTCTTTCGGGCCGGGACCAGGACTTCACCCGAATTATAGTGGATCACTTTAGACGGGTATCGATGCATGATTTCTTCGATACGCCGATCATTTTCTTTTTGATCGTACCTCAAGTTGGGGGAAAGCGCCGCCGATGATATCGCTACCACCTCTCCCAGTACCTGTTTGTCGACCTGCCAGAAAACTTGCTCCGCCTGCTTGCGAAGTAAGTCGCGAGCCATTTCCAATGTCAGGAATTCGCTGGCGGGATACGCTACGGTGCCCACTGGCAAGGGATAGAGAACTTCGGCAGTTCCCTTGCCCTTGAGCGGTCCATACTCTTCCAAAATTTTGCGCTGCATGATGCTGCTCTCAATGGACTGCATCCCTTCCAACAGATTCTGCAGTTCGGGATAATCAACA
>DMNE01000309.1 GCA_003453735.1 Nitrospiraceae bacterium
AGCAATCACGATGCCTGTTCGGATAGTGACCGTGGGATCTTCAGTCCTCGGCATTTTCATAATGGCGTGAATCCCGGCAGTGACGGCCATGGCCGCGAGAACAAGGACGACGGATGGATAACGGAGAGAGCCCTTGATCGGATTCACGGTGCCGCCTTCCTTTGCTTGTCAGAAGCCTTTTCCGAGGGCGGGGTTGCTATGGTAGCAGGCATCCCGTCACGGAGATGATCCTGACCGGCAATAACGATCGACTCGTCCCCCGCAAGACCTTCTTTGATTTCTACTTCGGTGCCGCGAAATGACCCTATCTTCACCCGCTTACTGTAGACGTGCTGCTGCTCAGGGAAGTAGATGAAAACCATCGTCGCTCCCTGCTCGTCACGGACGATAGCTTCACTCGGCAAGGTCATCATTGATATAGTCTGGTCGCCCACAATCTTCGCCTCCGCTACCATCCCGACGCGCAATATGTGGTCGGGATTCGCCACGGTGATTCTGGCCATGTAAGTCCGAGTGCCGGGATCTGCAGAAACGTTGATGATGCGAACCTTGCCCTCGAATGACTTACCCGGCAGGGCGGGAACGGTGATGTCCGCTTTCTGTCCGATCCTGACGAGGTGCACGTCCGTTTCCGGCACTCCGACGTTCACCTCCATGGGGTCCATCTGGACGATCTCAAAAACGGTATGCCCCTGAGCAGCGGTATCGCCCGGCTCTATCAACCTTTTTGAGATGTAGCCGCTGGTGGGGGCATATAGAGTCGCATCCGTAAGATGTTTCCGGGACAGCTTTTCCGAGGCAACGGCCTGCTCGTGCTGCCGGGCGGCAGAATCAAACGCAGCTTTGAATTTCTCGTAATCATTCGGGGCAAGACTATTCGAGTCGTACAACATTTTCATCCGCCGATGCTCATCCTCTGCACGTTTATGCGCGACTTCGGCCATGCCTGTTTGTGCCTCGGCCGCCGCCAGTGCCAGCCGGTAATCGGTCGGATCGATGGAGGCTAACAGTTGACCTTTCTTGACATAATCACCTTCCCGCGGCCCGACAAAGAGCACCTTTCCGGACACAAGAAACGATACATCTGCCGGTGATTTTGGGGTGTTGACCGTGCCGCTCATCGATATCGTTTCGGGCCCCTGCACTTTTTGGACTTTGCCGACTACCACCGGAACAGGTTCACCGTCTGCTTTCTTCTTGTCATCACCCGAGCATGCCGCCAGTGAAATTACTAAGATTGATTGGCAGGCGATGATTGAGATTGCTCTTTTTCTTTTCGTCATTTTCTGTTCCTTTCTGATCGATTCTGCTCTGTTTCTGTAAGCAGCCTGATTCTTGCTTCAAATAGTACGTCAATGCTTATAGTGCGCCCATACTTTGCCCGTTATGTTAACGGCAAAAAAGTTTATTATTCTGTTAGTCCCCTGATCTGAATATCTATCTATCAGATATTCTGCCAGCGCTTTTGAGTCCACCCAGGGGAAATTAGTTGCTGTGTGTAACTGATAGAACTTCGAAGACGACGAACCGGCACAACCGGCCAGGATTACCACGAATAGTCCGAGGGCAAGGAGCGGACGCCGATCCAAACGAATAGTTCTCATTTCATTCTCCTTTAGCGGCGCTCTTCCCTCTCAGCAATGCCTCAGGGTGGCGTTCAAGGTAGTCCGCCAGAACACGGATGGAACGGGAGAGCTCAGCGATCTGCTCAAGTGTCCTGCCTATCTCATATCCGAGATTTGCATTCTGCACAGCGATACCGTTGATATTTGAGACCGCTGTATGTGTTTCTTTCAGCGTGGCTTCGGCAGCTGACAGGGTTTCTATGATGCCAGATGCGATCTGCCCTGGTGCACCTTCATCAAACCTGAGTGTTTTTTCGGCCTGCAGAAAGGCTCCACGGGCGGCATCGGCTGTTCCCTTGATATCTGAGGCAAGAGGCCCAACCCTGGAATTAAGATTTTTCACGAGCACATCAGTGTTCCCGAGCAATTGATTCAGTGAGCCGATGCTTGCCTGCAGGTCGCGGGAATTGACAAGCCTGTTTATTCCTGCAAGGGTCTCGTTCAATCTGTCAGCGATTTCCTTGAGAGGCAACTCCTCAAATCTTTTCGCCAGCTGCTCCAGACTCGAAGGGACTGTCGGGATCTCAGGATACCGCTTTTCGAGGCCAACAAGCCTTACCGGAGTATTCGGGTAGAAATCGAGATTGACCATGAGCTGGCCGGTGACAAAACTTTGCAACTGGAGCTGGGCCCTTAGTCCTTTCTTTATCAGGTCCTGAAGAAACCGTTCGTCATAGTTATGATCCTCCCCTATTGGCAGGATTTTTTGCTGATAGACTTCTATGTAAACCGGGACGAAAGCCGTGAGGTCTCTTTTATTGACTTCCAGGAGGATGTCGGTCACGTGCCCTATCTGGACGCCATGGAACAGAACCGATGCCCCGATCGAGAGCCCTTTCACCGAGCCCTCAAAGAATATTACATTCTTATGGACCTTTGTGAAGAACTTGCCTGAACCGAAAATGACTATGCCTGCAACGACGAGAACCAAAGCGCCAAGAACAAACACTCCGATGAGACTCTTGCTTGCCTTCTTGGTCATTTACGCCCTCCTTCGTGGATATCTTCCCCACCGCTTGTCAGAAAATTCCTGACCCTTGGATCGCTGGAGGTTGCAAGAAGTTCCTTAGGGTTCCCGCTTGCGATCATGGTCTTCGTCTCTGTATCAAGGAATACCGAATTATTGCCAACCGCAAAAATGCTCGCAAGCTCATGGGTGACAATCACTACGGTCGCACCGAGGCTGTCCCTGATTTCCAAAATAAGCTTGTCGAGCAATCGGGCGCTGACAGGGTCAAGTCCGGCAGATGGCTCATCAAAGAAAAGGATCTGCGGATCAAGCGCCATAGCCCGGGCAAGGCCGGCGCGCTTTTTCATTCCTCCACTAAGTTCGGAAGGATAATATTCCTCAAAACCCGCAAGACCGACCAGGGAGAGTTTGAATGAAACGATCTCGCTGATTCTGTCCGGGCTGAGGTCAGCGTACTCCTGAAGGGGTAGAGCCACGTTTTCGGCCAGGGTCATGGAAGTCCAGAGCGCCCCGCTCTGATAGAGTACACCGAAGTTTTCCATGGCGCACATGCTCGCACCATTGCCAAGGTGTAGCACCACGGTCTTGCCGGAAGCCGCCCTGGTGTCGAACTGCGGCAATACTGAAGCGATGTATTC
>DMNE01000459.1:0-224 GCA_003453735.1 Nitrospiraceae bacterium
TGCGCACCTTTTCGATAGCAGGTTTCTCAAGGGAGCGGCAGGGCTCGCAGCCCTCGGATCGGGCGGTTTGAATTTGCTGAATAAGGCTGAAGCTACGGGTGGCCCGACCGAGACTTGGCCATGGCCCTATGTGCAGCTTTCTCCGGAAAAGACCGCAGAGATTGCCTATAACGACTGGTACCGCCTCTTTTGTCGCATCAGTCATTAACAGCGTCTTCAGCCAG
>DMNE01000459.1:311-12765 GCA_003453735.1 Nitrospiraceae bacterium
CGGCATGCTTATGGGAAGCGAGATCATGCAGTGGTATTCGGACACCCCCTTTGCCGGTGTACATTCCAGAAAAACCGAAGGTTAAGACCGAACTGCCAAAGACAACGAGCAATTCACCTCTCTGCCATATTTCGGTCGGAAAATGGATGAAGGCGGCAAATAAAGAACTCATGAGTCCCGAGAGAAAGGATAGGTGTGCTAGAGTGACGGCGAGTGTCGCCTATCATCTCGTGGAGCTTCTAAATGAATGGAAAGACAATAGGTATAGTACCAAAGGGATCATCCCTTCCAAGTCGTGCGGAATTAATGCGCAACACAATTGCACCGAGTGTCACGGTTCAAACATTCCGACTCCTCCCTTTGCGAAAAAATCATAGTGATCATAACTGGACGGGCGGAGTCTTCCGCCCATCCAGTGCCTATCCCTTATTTATTCATTTTCCTCTTCAGAGGATCGCAGTAGATGCTGTCTTAAGGTGGTCGCCTTTACCTCGACGCCACCAGCTCCAAGAACTCGTCTTTTTCCTTCTGTTTTTTCCCTCAGCCTTTTCCTCTTCCCGGAGGGATGAAGAACTCCCAATAAACGCTTCTTGATAAAAAAAGACCGCCAAGCTATTGACCAGGCGGTCTTAGGGGTGCTGTCCTTACTGCAGAGGACGCGGCGTGGCGTTTCTCTATTTTCTCTCAGGCAGTTAAGGTCAGACTAGAGTTTATATTGTAGCTGCCATCTGAAGAATAGTGCATCATTTCTCGAAGAATAAAAGTCTTCAGGGACAAAATATTCCAGCTGTAAAAATCCGTCCAAGTTCTTTGTGAATATATGGCTCAATAAGGCAGTGGGGAGATGTCCCCTGCTGTGGCCGCTGTTGGAGAACATGAAAGAGGGAAGCCCTGATGTGCTCTCTGGCGCCCATAAATACTGATAGGAAAGAGCCAGGCTTGTAGTGGGAGTGAAGTTCAGTTTCGTTGACGCCTTCAATAGTTCCAAATCGGTCCAATAACCGGGTATGGGGCCCCCATATTTTTCGGTTTCCAGTATAAGCGTATAGATGATAAGCTCGTTCCAATAAGGATTTCTCGAGAAGAGCGGATCCCATGTTCCATTCTTGTTGGGGTTGTTCGGGTTGTCACCCGAGAGGTAGACGTAGCGGAGCTCCCATTCCGGCTTCCAACCCACATTTTCGTATTTCCTGCCAACAAAAGCATATCCGCCGTATCCCCTTCTGTCCTGAAATTCTGATCCGCTGGCGTAAGTACCGAACTGGTAGGCAAATTCACCACCGAGATTCCATCCGCCTGCAGGGGAAGCAACGATTCTCGCACCGACTGTGTTGAGGAGGAGTTTATTATTCGGCGCGACAGGCTGCTCGGTCTTATATATATAGTAAGGTTCAAAAGCAATATTAGCGATCTTGATCCGCCCATAGGCCATATAAGCCTGCTCACTCGAACCGGTTAATTGCTTTTTCGTTCCCTGATAAAGAGAGGGCATGTAGACATCTGATTCTGGGTCAGAGATATAGACAAGGTCTGCACTGACATCCTGCGCGAACGTTACCCGTGCCCTTGCAGCGTTGAAATAGAAGGTCCTCGAGCCGTCACCCGGTGTACCATCCAGCAGGAGGAATCCCTCGCCATACATGTTAGCGCCGAGAAAGTCCTGGCGCCCAACCCGGAGGTCAACGGGGAGACCGAATATATTGTTTGCATCGGCATAGATATTGTCAATGACGAGTTCATCGGCATCATAGGGATCGTTGCTCCCCTCTTCCCCGCGGGGCCTATAGTCGGCAAATCCGTACCATTTCATCTCATTCGTGAGCCTGAGGTATGCACCTAAGTTCTGCCCATCATACACACTCCCCCAGAGAGAGGATCTCAGCCGCAAGAAGTTCCTGTCAGCACCGGGTCCTGTACCCGTACCAGGAGCGCCGAGGGTCACAATATCGTCCCAGATTTCCTGTCTCAGCCTGAAAGAAGACCCATAGTCGAATTTTAGGTCGTCGGCATATAAGCTGGAAACAAAGACCAAGCTGCCCAACAAGGCAAGAAACGGTAAAAAAGTCTTTTTCACCATGCTCCCCTCCATGTAGAGTTTTTTCTCTAAGGCCATATCCATAATCTTAAAGCCGTATTCATTTCGCGCGTATATGGGAAAATGCAACGCAAAGTGTCCTGCCTTGATGCGTGCTAGAAATAATAAGTATAAGGTTCTCCGGAATGCCAATATAAATTGCTAATGATTCTATAAAGATTATTAATTGGTTAGAGCGTTCGGGCTAGATGAATTCCTCCGCTCAGGGTATAATAATTGCTTATAATCATGTCACTGCTTCCGCATAAAAAAAATGTCTGTATTGTCCATGATATGAACGGAATCATTGATTTTCATACCCATGCCTTTCCTGATGAGTTGTCAGAGCGGGCAATGAAGATCCTTGAGGAGGAAGGGGGAATCAAGGCAAGCCTTGACGGCAGGGTTTCTTCGCTTCTCCATTCGATGGACAGATACGGCATAGAAAAAAGTATTGTCTGCTCAATAGCTACGAAGCCGTCACAGTTTGATCCCATTATGGAGTGGTGTGAAAAAATCAGGTCAGAGAGGATCATCCCATTGCCTTCTCTACATCCCGGCGACCCTCAGTTTTCGGAGAGAATTTCACGGATCAAGGGCGAAGGGTTCAAAGGAATAAAGTTCCATCCCTATTACCAGGATTTTGTGATGGATGACGAACAGATCTTTCCCCTCTATGAAAAAATAGAGAGAGAAAACCTTATTGTCGTAATGCATACCGGCTTTGATTTTGCTTTTGAAAAGATACGGAAGGCAGACCCTCTTAAGATACTGAGGGTGATGAAGACCTTTCCGGATATGAAAATGGTAACAACACATTTGGGGGCTTGGGATGACTGGGACGAGGTCGAAAAACATCTTGTCGGAAAAAAGATCTATATGGAGATATCATTTTCCCTCGAATATCTGGAAAGAGATGTCGCCAAGCGTATCATCCTTGACCACCCTAAAGATCATATCGTTTTCGGGACAGATTCTCCCTGGACTGACCAGGGGAAAACGTTGTCCTTGTTGCACGAACTCGGACTGGGCGATGATCTTGAAAAAGGCATATTAAGAGACAACGCACTTAACCTGCTCAATTCTGTCTGACTATGGAGTGTCAAACGTCGTCCTTGCCATCGGTTGAAAATAACGTCTTGGTGTGATAACCTACACCCAAAATTTTATACTGGAAAGCATGGAAGCAAAGAGTTCTGTCGAGGAAAAGGTATTACTTTCAGGGAATGAAGCCATAGCTCTCGGGGCGCATGAAGCTGGGGTGAAAGTCGCTTCAGCCTATCCCGGAACTCCCTCAACGGAGATACTCGAGAATCTCTCTACGTATAAAGGGATCTATACGGAATGGGCTCCCAACGAGAAGGTTGCTGTCGAGGTGGCTTTAGGAGCCTCGTTTGCGGGGGTGAGGGCGCTCGCTTCCATGAAACATGTTGGCCTTAATATCGCAGCAGATCCCCTGTTTACGTCGGCGTATACGGGGGTGAGGGGAGGACTTGTTATCATTACTGCCGATGACCCTGAGATGCACAGTTCCCAGAACGAACAGGACAATAGGAATTATGCCTTTGCTGCAAAGATACCGATGCTGGAGCCTTCGGATCCTGCTGAGGCAAAAGAATTTCTCAAGATCGCCTTTGAAATCAGCGAGGAGTTTGATACTCCCGTGTTGTTTAGGAGCACCACAAGAGTTTCACATGTGAAGGGTCTTGTTTCAACTGGTGAGGTTCAATCCTCAAAGGGAAAAGCAAGCATCGAAAAGATGCCTGAAAAGTTTGTCATGCTTCCGGCAAATGCCAGGAAAAGGAGGAGAGAGCTCGAAAAGAGGATGGAAAAATTGCGGGCCCTTGCCGAGAATTTTGCCGAGAACAAGATCGAGTGGGGCGACAAAACGAAAGGGTTTATTACATCGGGGGTTTCCTATCTCTATGTGAAAGAGGCCTTTCCCGAGGCATCCGTGCTTAAATTAGGGATGGTCTACCCTTTCCCCGAAAAAATGCTGAAGAGTTTTGCAAGGGAGATAGATGAGGTATTCATCGTCGAAGAACTCGATCCCTTTATCGAATTGCATGTGAAGGCTATGGGTATTGGGTGCAAAGGAAAAGAACTTATCCCCGCTTACGGGGAATTGAATCCGCATATTGTCAGGAAAGCCATAAAAGGAGACGGAAAAGAGAATCTCTTTGAGCCGATGGAGATACCCCAGCGCCCCCCCAATCTCTGTCCCGGTTGTCCCCATCGCGGGGTCTTCCATGCGATATCGAGACTCGGTGTTTTTGTTTCAGGGGACATTGGCTGCTATACCCTGGCCGCATTAAAGCCCCTTTCTGCAATGGATTCCTGTGTGTGCATGGGAGCAAGCATCGGTATCGCTTTCGGAATGGAAAAGGCACTCGGAAAGGAAGCCCTTGGCAAGATTATTGCCGTTATCGGAGATTCTACCTTCATCCACTCCGGGATAACCGGACTTATCGATATTGTTTACAATAGGGGATTTACAACGGTCGTCATTCTCGATAACAGGACCACAGCAATGACAGGTCACCAGCCGAACCCCTCAACCGGGCAGACGATTGCCGGAGATTACAGCACCGTTATAGACCTCGAGGCTATCTGCAGGGCCATAGGAGTTACCCATGTGCGTACCGTAAACCCCAATGATGTGGAGACGACCTATAAGGTGTTGAAGCAGGAGGTGGAACGACCTGAGCCATCAGTGGTCATCACGAGATATCCCTGCGTTCTTTTGCCCGAAATGAGGAAGAGGAAGGATAAACCCCGCTACATGATCATTCAAAAGAACTGTACGGGTTGCCGATCTTGTGTGAAGCTTGGTTGTCCTGCGATTGAATGGGTCCCGGTGACCGAGCAGGAGGCTAAAGACCTAGGATTTAAAGTGAAGCAGAAAGGCTATTCACGTATCAACGTCGTCCTCTGCGACGGGTGCGGACAGTGCGTAACGCTTTGCAAATTCAACGCTATTGTATTGGACGAAAGCGATCGTGAAAAGCGGTAATGTCATATTCTGTGGAGTAGGCGGACAGGGGATACTCTTTGCCAGCGAGATTACGTCATTCGTCCTGATGAAGTCAGGGTTTGATGTAAAAAAGAGCGAGGTACACGGTATGGCTCAGCGGGGCGGCTCGGTTGTTGCTCATCTGAGATATGGCGAGAAGATATACTCTCCGCTAATTGAGCCGGGAACGGTTGATATCGAGGTTGCCTTTGAGATGCTCGAATCCGTTCGGTATCTTCCCTATCTAAAGCAAGAGAGCAGGCTGATTGTCAATATGCAGAAAATATTACCCTCTTCTGTCGTCACAGGTGCCGAGAGATACCCCGATGATGTACTGGCTGAACTTCGGAAGCGGGGGCTCGCCGTTTTTCCGATTGATGCCTACGAAACAGCAAAATCCCTTGGAGAGATACGGGCGGTCAATATGGTATTGATAGGAGCCCTTTCGGTTTTTCTCCCGGCAAAAGATGGGGCGTTTCTTGCTGTGATCAGGGAGAGAGTTCAAGAGAAGTTTCTCGGAGTCAATATGGCCGCTTTTAATAAGGGGAGGGACATAATCAAAAGGATGCAAGACGAGGGAGACCGGACGCACGATAAAATCTTAGCATGAATTATGAAGGGGAAAGATTGAGGAGGTTCATGAGCAACCATGATATGGAATGAGGAATTTGAGACACTCCCCCGAGAGGCGTTGGAAGCGCTTCAGCTGAAAAGGCTCAAGGCGCTTATTGAAAAGGAGTATGCTGTCGTTCCCCACTATCGTCAGAAAATGGATGAAGCCGGTGTTAAACCTTCTGACATCAAAAACCTTCATGATTTGCGTAAGCTGCCCTTTACGACAAAGGAGGATTTGAGGAAGAACTATCCCTTCGGGTTATTTGCTGTTTCCTTTGAGCGGGTAGTACGGATCCATGCATCGTCCGGAACCACCGGAAAGCCGACGGTTGTCGGATATACGAAGCGTGATATCGATTCATGGGCAGAGCTGATGGCAAGGACTCTTTCTGCCGGCGGTGCCCATCAGGGGGACGTTGTTCATAATGCATATGGATACGGGCTTTTTACCGGAGGACTGGGCGCGCATTACGGGGCAGAGAGACTCGGTGCCGCGGTTATTCCGATCTCTGGTGGAAACACAAAGAGACAAATCATGATCATGCAGGATTTCGGCTCTACGGTGTTGCTCTGCACCCCCTCGTACGCGTTGAATATTGCCGATGTTATGAAGGAAATGGATATAGATCCGTCTTCCCTGAAGCTTCGTGTCGGTCTCTTTGGTGCAGAGCCATGGAGTGAGAACATGAGGGAGGAGATCGAGAAGAAACTCAGGATAAAAGCTTTAGACATTTACGGACTGAGCGAGGTCATGGGACCAGGTGTAGCCAGTGAATGTATCGAAGGCAAGAGGGGCCTCCATGTCTTCGAGGATCACTTCATCCCTGAGATCATCAACCCGGAGACCGGGGAGGTCGTTGGCCCCGGAGCACTGGGAGAGCTTGTCTTTACGACGATTACAAAAGAGGCATTCCCTGTCGTGCGGTACAGGACGCGGGACATGTCACGCTTGATCCCTGAATCGTGTACATGCGGGAGGACTTTTTACCGGATGCAGAGGATAACAGGGAGAAGCGATGATATGCTTATCATCAGGGGTGTCAACGTCTTTCCTTCACAAATAGAGCATGTTCTGATGAGTATTGAGGGGGTTGAACCTCACTATCAGATAATCGTTGATCGGGAGGGCTCCCTAGATGTCATGGAAGTTCAAGTGGAGATCAGCGAGAAGATGTTCTCTGATGAAGTCAAGGTCCTTGAACGTCTCGGTAAGCGTATCGAAAGGGAGATAAAGGACCTCCTCGGTATTTCCTGCAAGGTCAAACTCGTTGAGCCAAAGACTATCCAGCGGAGCGAGGGAAAAGCACAGAGGGTTACAGACAAAAGAAAGATCTAGAAGGGGGGTATATGAAGGTCGAACAGATATCCATATTTCTTGAGAACAAGTCAGGCAGGCTCGCTGAGGTTGCCAGCGTTCTTGCTGAGGCTGGAGTAAACATACGGGCACTTTCTCTCGCCGACACCACTGACTTCGGGATACTAAGGCTCATCGTCAATGATACGGAAAAAGCAAAAAAGGTACTAAAGGACAGCGGATTTACCGTCGGAAAGACCGAGGTAATAGCGGTTGAGGTTTCGGATAGACCTGGAGGGCTGGCTCATATCCTTAACGTTATGAAGGATGAAAGCATAAATGTGGAATATATGTATGCTTTTGTACAGAAGAGCGGGGGTAATGCCATTATCATATTTCGCTTTGATGAGCTTGAGAAGGCGATCGATATATTACAGGAAGCGGGTATCAGGATCTTAAAGGGAGAAGAAGTCTATGCCCTGTAGGTTCCGCTTTGACTGTCCATGAAGGCTTCGTGGGAACCGGCGGAGTGTTCAACTTCTCACTGGATGACCACAACGGTCTTGACATCGATTCATTTGAGATGCTCACTATCAAAAATGGAAAGTTTGTCGTATTCGTGAAATAGGTTGGTACACGGTTTATCGACTGCAGGGGATTTGGTCTGTGGACACTTACTGTCATTCGATTCGATAATAACTGCTATCAGGCAAACATCGGATTGGGGTAGCGATGCCTCTAGTTCTGGCCACTCAGCTCAGAACTAGAGCGTAAGGAGGGTTTAACTCATGAGAATGATAAAACTGATTTCTGTTGCGGCATGTATTATTGCATTTTTTGCATCTCTGAGTGCTGCAAAGGAACCTATCAGGCTCGGTGCCATTCTGTCAGTAACCGGCCCGGCGTCATTTCTGGGGGCTCCGGAGGCCAGGACTCTTGAGATGCTCGTCCAGGAAATCAACGCAAAGGGTGGGCTGAACGGCAACAAAATCGAGCTCATCATCAAGGATTCGGGCAGTAACCCTGAGAAGGCGATATCCTTCGCGAAACAGCTTATCGAGGAGGAGAAAGTCTTTGCGATCATCGGGCCATCGACGAGTGGAGAGACAATGGCCATCAAAGGCATCTCTGAAGAGGGGAAAACGACTCTCCTTTCCTGTGCGGCTGCGGAGGCGATTGTAACCCCTGTGGCGCCCCACGTCTTCACGGTGGCACCGAAGGACAGCTATGCAGTCACGAGGATTTTTCAGCAGATGAAGAAGATGGGGATCTCTCGTGTTGGTCTGCTGAGCAGCAACACCGGCTTCGGCAAGGCGGGTAAGGAGCAGATCGAAAAACTCGCGCCCCAGTATGGCATCCAGATCCCGCTTAACGAGGTCTATGACAAGGCGGCAACCGATCTCACTGCAGAGGCGACCAAGCTGAAGGGTGCGAATATCCAAGCTGTTATTAATTGGTCAATCGAACCGGCGCAGGCCATAGTTATCAAGAACATAAGACAGATCGGGATGACCGTACCGATTTTCCAGAGTCATGGGTTCGCAAATATACAGTATGCGAGGGCAGCTGGAGCGGCGGCAGAAGGCGTTATTTTCCCTGCTGGTCGCCTGATCGTTGCCGATCTGCTCTCCTCGAAAAACCCGCAGAAGGCCATCCTGGAATCCTACAAAAAGAGATACGAATCAAAGTACAAAGAAGACGTAAGCACTTTCGGGGGGCATGCCTATGATTCCTTCATGATCCTCGCGAGGGCAATCAAGGAGGCGGGGCTTGACAGAGAGAAGGTCAGGGCTACCATCGAGAACATGAAAGGCTTTATTGGCACAGCCGGTGTTTTCAACTTCTCACCGACAGACCACAACGGCCTCGACATCAACGCCTTCGAGATGATCACCGTCAAGGACGGCAGGTTCACGCTGTTGAAGCAATGACACGCACATGACAATGACGTCCTGGGGTTTCTAGGGCGACCAACGGCATACGAAATTACTGGCATGTTCATCGAACTATTTTTTCAATATCTTGTCGCGGGTGTCACATACGGCACTATCTATGCTCTTGTCGGCATAGGCTTCAATATCATCTATAACACGACCGGCATTATCAATTTCGCCCAGGGTGAGTTCGTCATGCTCGGGGGGATGACTGCGGTCACCCTCCATGGCTTCGTGCCTCTGCCAGGCGCGATCCTGGGAGCTGTTTTTATCATTATGGTAGTCGGAGCGCTTATCGAGATGACCTTCATCCGGTGGCTGGTCAAGCCAACTGTCTTGAGAATGATCATCATCACTATTGGCATCTCGATCCTTATCCGGGAAGCTGCGCTTTTTCTCTGGGGAGAAGGCGTCCGGTCGCTCCCGTATTTTAGTGGCAATGAGATCACTTCCCTGGCGATCGGAGGGGTTCGAGTATCACCACAGGTCCTCTGGAGCCTAGGTATTTGTATCGTTATCGTCGTCCTGCTGAAGATCTTTTTCCGTTTTACAATGCTCGGCAGAGAGATGCGGGCCTGCGCATCCAACCGCGACGCTGCCGCCCTCTGCGGTATCCCAACGAAAAACATGGTAACCCTATCCTTTGTCCTCAGCGCTGGCATCGGGGCCCTCGGGGGGTGCGTAGTATCGCCGATTACCTATACGCAGTACAATATCGGTACAGGCCTTGCGATCAAGGGGTTTACCGTGGCAATCCTTGGTGGGCTCGGTAACAGCACGGCCGCAGTGGCAGCAGGTTTTCTCCTTGGGATTCTCGAGTCGTTCAGTATCTGGATCATGCCGGCCGCCTATAAAGACGCCATCGCGGTGTCGATTCTTCTCGTGATCCTGTTTGTTAGACCGAGCGGCCTCTTCGGAAATCGGGAGACTTTCGGGCTTAAGGAATTCTGAGATGCGTTCTTCACGGTATCTCAGCATCTTGGGTTTTGTCGCAGTTGTCATTGCAGTGCAGATCCTCACCCAAGTGGGCGGTAAGGAATTTTTTCTGAGTCAGCTTACCATGGCTGCTTACTACTCACTCGTAGTCCTCGGCCTCGGCCTGCTCATGGGCTTTGCAGGCCAGATATCCCTCGGCCATGCGGCGTTCTTTGCTATCGGCGGGTACACTTCGGCAGTCCTGACGACACTTGACCTGAGGCCGCAGCGAGCGAAGGCGTTCGTCTCTGTCCTTGCCAAGCTCGGTATCATCCATGCACGGCCCGACCTCTATGGCGGGACGGTCCTGACTGTTCAACCGTGGGCGGCGTTCATCATTGCAATACTTCTGACTGTCGTTATCGCTTTCATGATTGGGGTACCCGTGCTCAAGCTGAGAGGGCACTATCTCGCGATGGCAACCCTCGGTTTCGGTACGATTATTTACAGTATCGTGCTCGCTACGCAGCAATTCGGCGCTGCCGACGGGATCTCCAACGTGCCTCCCTTCCAGCTCTTACCAGGACTGAGCGTAAGCGGTGCTTCAGGGGCTCGCGTTCAAACTTATTACATCGCCTGGGGGCTGGTCGCGGTCACCATGATGCTCCTCATTAATCTTATCGATTCGCGGGTCGGCAGGGCGTTGCGGTCTATCCATAGCGCGGAGGATGCCGCCAACACGATGGGGATAAACACAGCCCGGTATAAGCTCAATGTGTTTGTCCTGAGTGCAGTCCTTGCTGCCATAGGTGGCGTCTTCCTCACCCATTTCAATGGGGGCATTGGGCCATCAGAGGCATCGATCATGAAGTCGGTGCGGTACGTCGCTATTGTCGCAGTCGGCGGTATGGCGAGCCTCTGGGGAACTCTTCTAATGAGCGCCATTCTGAACTTCCTCTCGCTCAGAGGTTATTTCGGCATCTTTGACGATGCGGTCTTTGGCGGCATCCTTATTCTTATCATGCTCTTTTCGCCGGAAGGAATCCTTCGTTTCAACCTCATCGCCGTTGCCAAACAGTTCTTGAAGAGATCCCACAGTTCAGAGGAGACCTCTTAGATGGTTCTCCTTGACGTGGAAAACATCAGCAAGCGCTTTGGCGGTCTTCTGGCCATCAAAGATGTGAGTTTTTCCGTCGCAACAGGCTCGATCAAGGCGGTTATCGGCCCCAATGGGGCCGGAAAGACAACACTCTTTAATCTCCTCTCAGGACTTCTGCTTCCTGACGCAGGCACAATCGCATTCAAAGGCGAACCAATCCATGGCCGACCTCCCTATCAGATTGCTACCCGGGGGCTGGCTCGGACTTTCCAGCATATCAAGCTCTTCTCGAATATGACAGCCATCGAAAACGTCATGGTCGGCTGCCATGTCAGGAGTCGTGCCGGGTTTCTTGCCGGGATGCTCCACCTGCCCCGGGCCGGGCAGGAGGAGAAAGAAATCAGGGGCCGCTCACGCGATGTGATGGACTTTCTGGGCATTGCCTCTCTTGCCGGTTCCGAAGCAACCAGTCTTTCCTACGGACAGCAGAGGACTATAGAGTTAGCCCGCGCTCTGGCTGCTGATCCTGTGATGCTGCTACTGGATGAGCCGGCGGCCGGGCTCAATATGCGGGAGACAGCCGATATCGCAAGACTGATCTTAAGGGTTCGGGATCGCGGCATCACAGTGCTCATCGTCGAGCACGACATGTCGCTCGTTATGAATATATCGGATGAGATCGTTGTCCTTAGCTCCGGCGAGAAGATAGCTGATGACAAGCCCGCTGCCATACAGAAAAAACCTGACGTTATTCGGGTTTACCTGGGAGAGGACGATGCTTAAGATACGGAACCTTTCCGTAGCATATGGCAAGCTCACGGTGCTCCGGCGGGTCTCGCTGCATATCAATTCTGGTGAGATCGTGACGATCATCGGCGCAAATGGCGCCGGCAAAACAACTTTGTTGAAGACTATCACCGGCTTGGTTAGGAACTGGGACGGCGAGATCCTCTTTAAGGGCCGAGAGATTGGAAGAGTCCCGACCGAGAAGATCGTGTACCTGGGCTGTTCCCTGGTCCCCGAGGGCAGGCAGGTCTTTGCTACGATGCCGGTGAAGGAAAATCTTCTCCTCGGCGCCTACGTGCAGTTTCGGCGGGGTAACAGAGAAGAGGTACGGGCAGATCTCGAGCGGGTCTATGAACTCTTCCCGGTCCTGAAGCGGCGGGAATACCAGCTCGCTGGAACTCTTTCCGGGGGCGAGCAGCAGATGCTCGCTATCAGCAGAGCTCTCATGGCGAGGCCGTCACTGATCATGCTCGATGAGCCTTCAATGGGGCTAGCACCACTTGTCGTGAAAGACATTTTTCAGATTATTGTGAGGATGCGGGATGAAGGGAGCACGGTCCTCCTCGTCGAACAGAACGCGCGGAGCGCACTGAAGGTGGCGGATACCGGGTACGTCCTCGAGACGGGCAGAATCGTTTTGCAGGGGTCCTCTGAAGAACTTCTTTCAAATAGAGACGTGCAGAGGGCCTATCTCGGGCGGGACCTCGATTCTGAAATGAAAATG
>DMNE01000459.1:12799-23389 GCA_003453735.1 Nitrospiraceae bacterium
GGAAAAAATTTGACGAACTGGGGGTTGACCCCGATGAATTCCGTTCCCTCGGTGACCTGAAAAAACTCCCCTTTACAACGAAGAATGACCTGCGAGAGAGCTATCCCTATGGTTTGTTTGCAGTGCCCTTAAGGGAGGTGGTGAGAATTCATGCGTCCTCCGGCACAACGGGCATGTCTACGGTTGTCGGATATACGAGAAATGATATAAAGACGTGGTCCAATCTTGTGGCGCGTATTCTCACTGCAGGAGGGCTTACGAAAGACGACGTTGTCCAGATAGCTTTTGGTTACGGCCTATTCACTGGCGGATTTGGCCTGCATTATGGTGCGGAACGCCTCGGTGCCTCGGTGATCCCCATCTCAAGCGGCAACACCAGGCGGCAGGTGAAGATCATGCAGGACTTCAAGACTACAGCACTCATCTGTACCCCTAGTTACGCCCTCTTGATAGCTGATACCATAAGCGAGATGGGGCTTAACATTAACACTCTCTCTCTGAAATATGGCCTCTTTGGGGCAGAACCCTGGTCAGAAGGTATGCGACAGGAGATACAGCAGAAGCTCAATGTGGTCGCAACGGATAACTACGGCCTGAGCGAGGTCATGGGTCCTGGGGTGGCGGGAGAATGTCTTGAACGCAACGGGCTCCATGTCAATGAAGATCACTTCATTGTTGAAGTGATTGATCCGAATACCCTTGAGCCGGTTCCTCTCGGTGATACCGGAGAACTTGTTATTACCACCCTCACGAAGGAGGCATTTCCCGTTATTCGTTTCAGGACGAGAGATCTAACGAGATTGTTCGCGGAGCCCTGCCCCTGTGGTAGAAAGTTTATGAGGATGAGCAGGGTTATGGGGAGAACAGACGACATGCTCATTATACGGGGGGTGAATGTCTTTCCGTCCCAAATTGAGGCAGTCCTGTTCGATATAGAAGGAACGGAGCCACATTATCAGATAGTTATAGACAGGAAGGGAGCACTCGACGAAGTAACGGTTCTCGTTGAAGTGTCAGAGATAATTTTCTTTGATGAGATGAAGAAACAGAATCAGCTCATCGGACTTATAAAGAGAACACTTGCTTCCGAACTCGGTATATCCGTTGATGTCAGACTGGTGGAGAAAAAAACCCTTGAGAGAAGTGAAGGAAAGGCGAAGAGGGTTATCGACATGCGTACGATTTGACTTCCCCCCTAGAACGTGCGCAATCCCTGCAGTGTCATGAGCCGGACAAGTTCTGTTCGAAACAACCGTTAGCCTCCTGGTCACCCAGGATGCGGAGCGGATTGAGTCCGTTCGCGCCCTGCGCCCTGGGCATTGGGTTGTCGCCTACGAAGTAAATCTATTCGATATTCCGCACGAATGCCGTGTTATCCTTTTTTCTCCAGGTTGTCGAGAAACGGTTTGATCAGATCGATGGGAACCGGAAATATCGTTGTAGAGTTTTTCTCTGCTGACACTTCGACCAGCGTCTGGAGATACCGCAGTTGCAATGCCATTGGCTGCGATGCAATGATCTTTGCTGCATCAGCAAGTTTTTGGGATGCCTGATATTCTCCATCCGCATGGATGATCTTTGCCCTTTTTTCCCTCTCTGCCTCTGCCTGTTTCGCGATGGCTCTCTGCATTTCCACGGGAAGGTCTACATTCTTCACCTCCACGGCGGTCACCTTCACTCCCCAGGGTTCCGTCTGGAAGTCGATAACCTTCTGGAGCTCTGCATTCAGTTCATCTCTCTTGGCGAGAAGATCATCGAGTTGGCTCTGGCCCAATATGGAACGAAGGGTGGTCTGTGCTATCTGCGAAGTTGCATAAAAGAAGTCCTCGACCGCCGTAATTGCCTTAATGGGATCCATCACTCTAAAATAGACAACCGCATTAACTTTGACCGTGATATTATCCTTGGTGATTATGTCCTGAACGGGGACATCGAAGGTCACCGTCCTCAAACTGACCCGTACGAGTTTATCAATGATGGGCCAGATAATTACGAGACCCGGACCCTTTACAGGGATAATCCTTCCAAGCCTGAACACTACACCCCTCTCGTATTCTTTGAGGATCTTGATTGCACTGGAAAGGAAATAGAGAACAAGGAATACTACAAACAGAAACCCCATAAGTGATGGCGCTAACAATGGCATATTACCCTCCTTTTTTACGGACTTTTAAGCGTAATCCGGTAACGTCTTCAACAACTATTTTATCATCTTTGACAACGGCATCATCCGAATATGCGGACCATAATTCTCCGTGGAGAGATACCATGCCGCCGTCCCCTGTAATATCCGACCTTGCGGACCCCTCCGAACCGATCAGCTCTTCCCTGCCGGTAACCGGCTTTCTCCTGCGAGCCTTCAGTGCAAGACCTACGGTAAGGGTAAAAAAAGCGGTGGTGATGATTATAGCAGGGAGCATAAGGAACAGCGACAAACGCATAAAGGGTCCGGGAGATTCAAAGAGCATAAGCGAGCCGATGAGCATTGCGATTACCCCGCCTATGGCGAGAACTCCATGAGAAACGACCTTGACGTCTAGGATAAAGAGAATGATGGCGAGGATAATGAGCAGTACTCCTGCATAGTTAACCGGCAGTGTCTGGAATGCATAGAAGGCAAGGATGAGACAGATGCCCCCGATGACTCCGGGGAATACGGCACCTGGACTGGTCAGCTCAAAAAAGAGGCCGTAAAAGCCGAGGAGCATAAGGATATACGCCACATTCGGGTCGCTGATGAGATTCAAGATCTTCAGTCTCAGGCTCATTTCCTCCCTCACTACAACTGCATTCTTTGTCTGCAGCACCTTTTCCCCAAGAACGGTCTGCACCTTTCTGCCGTCAATATCAGTGAGGAGGGACTTGATATTGCTGGTGACTAAGTCGATGACATGCGCTTTCAATGCCTCAGTCTCGGTGGCAGATATGCTTTTCCTGACAGCATCCTCAGCCCAGGCTGCGTTTCTCCCTCTTCTCTGTGCCAGGGATTGTATGTATGCCGCGGCATCGTTCGTAGCCTTCTCCGCCATGGTCTTGTCCATCTTCTCTCCCATTGCTACGGGATGCGCAGCGCCGATATTGGTGCCTGGGGCCATTGCAGCGATATGTGCTGCCATGGTGATGAAAACCCCCGCAGATCCCGCACGCGCACCGCTGGGCGCTACGAATACGACAACGGGAACCTCGCTGGCAACGATATCCTTCACGGCATTCCTCATGGACGTATCGAGCCCCCCGGGGGTGTCCAGTTCTATGACCAAGGCCTCTGCTTTTTTCTTTTGGGCCCTCTGTATACTCTTTCCGATGTATTCGGCAGAGACAGGGTTGATAGCCCCGTTTATCGTTATGACGAGCACTTCTTTTCTGGGTTCTTCAGAAAAAAGTGGTGAAATAAGAGTGGCCGCAAAAAAAAGTATTGCGACAGGGGTGACCTTTGCAAACATATTAAATTATACCACAATTCGGGAACACGGACTACAGTGCAACGGAAGCGATATGTCTCGCTGAGAGGCTGTCCTTCATGGGCAGGTGTTGACCTCTCCCACGGCTGAGGCCCCTGGGCTTTCTGCCATCAGTGGTGTAATTGTCATTTTGTTCTTCTGTCTATCATGTAACGGCTTCCAGTAAACGTCTTCGCATGCTTTTTCATTTCTGAGGCAATTTCGCTCACCTGGCCGTAGTGGGAAAAACCCTTGTGCTTGTTATGGGCAATTCCGATGGAAAGGGTCAGGAGGGGAAATGTCCTCCTCTTGCCATCTCTGTCAAGGGCTTCTATAAAGGCCTTTGCCCGTTCTTCTGGATCGTAAAAACTCTGGATGATCTCATCAAAGTTCGCGCATAACTCGCTGCAGACTGTATCGATATTTTCGACCCCAGTGATGATGAAAACAAAATCGTCACCACCAATATGGCCGACAAAGCTTTCCTCAGGCCCTTTAATTTTGATGATATTCGAGATAAGCCTTGCGGTCATTCGAATCACTTCGTCACCCCTTGAAAAGCCGTATCGGTCATTGAAGGGTTTGAAATGGTCCAGGTCGGCATAAGCAAAAGAGAAAAGACTGTCGGTATCAATTCTTCTCTGTATCTCCTTTATGATCGTGATATTACCGGGAAGTCGAGTCAGCGGATTAGTCTCGAGGATCTTCTGAGCGCGCAGTGTGCAGAGGTCCATTCGGAACGTGAGGTCATGGATATCGAAAGGAGCGATAAGGTAATCGTCGATAATTGACCTCAGGGATATGCCCTTAATTTGATCCACGGTATCGATAACAATCAGGATGGGCAGATGAGCGAATAAGGGATCGGATTTGAGGTTCGAAATGGCCGCTGACAACCGGGTGTTCAGGACATTGGTATCCAATAAAATGAGGTCAGGTGGCTCGGTGAAGCACACATCAAAGAGACGATTGATATCCTCAAGCTGCACGAGATTGTAAATACCCTTGAGGATCCCTATCACTTCCTTGTTCAGGTTGATGTGTCTACTAATTACGATGATGGTTTTCATCAGATGATTAAGTGACTAAGTCAGTGGCTTCTTGAATGGCGTCTTCCATGTCTGAGAGCAGATCCCTGAGATCAGATTGCGATAAGGAGAGTTTTTCCCAAACCTCCGGGTTGACAGCAGGGACCAGACGATCACCGGGAAATCCGAAGCCACGCCCCCTCACGAGGTTATCAGCTACATGGACTACCTCTGTCTGAAACAAGGCATTTTTTGAGAGAGTCGGTCGATGGTGGTATGCTATTGGTTCGATGAGATTCACGGGAAAGTTCCATTTCTGACAGAGCCATCCCCCGGCTTCAGCATGGTTTGTTGAGAACATCCTCTCTTCGGCGTCTTTTATGAGTAGCCCCTCTTTCTCTGACATCCAAAGCGTTTCTCCATATTCTTGGGAAAACTTTGCCTTCATGGCTACTTTGCCGATGTCATGGAGGAGGGCGGAAACCATCACCTCTTCAGGTTCGTTGAATTTCTTCTTGATCGCAATCCCCCGTGCCACCNNTTCTTCTTGATTGCAATCCCCCGAGCCACTACCGCTGTAGAGAGGGAGTGTTCCCACAACCCTACCATGGTCTTCTCCATCATCTCGAAGACTGATACGCCGAGAAGCATACCCTTCACCACATTCAATCCCAGGAGTATTAGTGCCTGAGAGACTGAAGAGATCCTGCCCGGGAATCCGTAGATGGGAGAGTTGACCATCTTCAAGAGCCTTGCTGTGAGCGCTTGATCCTTTGACATAAAACTACCCATATTGGTGAGGGACAACGTGGGAGAATCAATGGTCATGAGCAATTTCCTGACTAACGGCGGAACCGTCGGAAGGCTGTCGATTGCCTCTATCTGAGCTCGGACCTGTTGGACGGTCATTTCCTTAAGCATAGAGCGACTCTATGTGTTCTTTCAGGATCTTCTTTATAAAAAGCATAAAAGGTTCGCCCTCTATTTTTCTAAAGCGTGCATCAAGCAAGGAGAGCTCTTCTTGCAATGGCCTTTTGGGGGCCGAGGAGCCTTCGACATAGACGGCTGCTACATCCATGGATTGCACGCTTCTCATGAACTGCTCGGTCAGGATGGCGCCCTCTGCAAACATGGTCATACCCGCTTCGTTCAATACCGGCTTGGCCAGCTTCATTCCGGGCTGTACGGATTCGATAGGGAGTTTTCTCAATCCTGATCCTCCTCCGGAAGAAATATCAGCATTATATTATAGATTATGGATCGATATTTCAATGGAATTTCTCAATCCGTCTCAATCCGAACCGGTTTTGATTCATGTTTCCAAAAAACGCCCGCAGAAAATGTCTAAAGAGGCAGTGAGTCATGCTTCACGCTTCATCTTAAGAATGACGAGCATAACGATTCCGACAGTAAATAGTGCACTACCAATAAGTGCCCAAGGAGCGCCAGGCTCTTTGCTCACCTCGAGGAGAACTGCCTTATCAGGAAATGCTCTTAGGTCCTTTACGTAAATACCGATCCCTTCGTTGAAAGAAGGTTTATTCGGCATGAGCCTGTCCGTCTTAACAACCTTCCCACGCGAAAGGTATTCGATGACTACAAACCAATCTGTCATGTAGCCGAGGCTGTCTGACGAGATCGTTATATCCTTGATCTGCACCAGCGTATCGCCTGGCAGATAGAGCCCCGTTCCTTCGCGAGCCTCGGCCGTAGCCTTAAAACCCCATAAACCTGTCATCAGGTGAGCAACGAGAATAAGTAGAAAACCAGTATGGATAACTTGAGGAGCGATCATGAGGAACCACTCCTTAAACTGGCGCTTCTCAATGATCGACTCTATACTGCAGAAAAGAGTATTTGCTGAGAGCATGGCCAACAGCGCTATGGAAATCCATAACCACCACGTTGCACTGGGAGACTGTTTGGGGAGCCATTGCAACAGAGGAACAGAGTTGATTGACTGAAATTCCTCATGTGCGGGCATGATAATAGCGCCGGCGAACGCAAAGATAATCAGAAGCATGAGGATCCAAAGAGCCGTTCTCAGAGAAAGGAAAATAGAGATGCATTTCTTGATGATGAGAGGCATCTTTTAAAATGTGTGTGAACTCTTCATAAAAAGGCTTACGCCGAGATAGGTGAACATTACGATGCAGAACCCAGCAACACCGAGCAACACTGAGGGTCTGCCCATCCACCGTTGGTGAAGCCGTGCGTGAAGGTAAAGACTATAGAAGAGCCATAGGATGGCTGTCCATAATTCCTTTGGGGTCCAAAGCCAATAGGTTCCCCACGCAAGATATGCCCAGATGCCACCGAAGATCATAGAGAGGGAGAAGAGACAGTAGCCCACGAGGATCGCCTTATACTGTAATATTTCAAAAGTTTTCTCCTTTTCCTTCAGAAAGAAAAAGCCGAGCACCGCGGCAATCCCAAAAAGCGCATAAGAAAGAAATGCTAGTACTACGTGGAGTTCAAACCAGATAATTTTTAGGACTGGTGGAAGTGGGGTGTTGTGTGGCTTTGAGAAAAGAGCAAAAATAGTCAAGGAAGCAGCGAGCAACGCTATGGCATTTGAGAATCGGGCATGACGCTTTAGCGCGGCGTAAAAGGGAATGGAGAATGCAACCATAGCTGCTGCCATGAAGGTGAGGGTATCGTGAGGACCGACGAGAGGAAGACGTTCCAGATTGAGCCCCCTCGTTGTTAGATAGATAAGTTGGAGAAGCAGACCTAGAGGCAAAAGAGGTCTCCACCAGAGACTAAAAATATAACAAGGGGAAACTGCAAGAGAGAGCCACATTGCCTACTATTTTACATAAAAGAGATATTCTTGACATGTCTTTTTATGTAGCACTGCTGTGCGGGCTGTAATTGTCGACAATATCTATGCGACTTTTAGCCTCCTTTCATCAACAGTAATTTTCTCGGACGCCGATCGCTGCACGCATGAACATCCCGCATCTGTCAACTCTAAACGAAAGGGGAATAGGAAAATGCAGTCAAAAAGGTACCACAAACAGTTATTGCATTAATCGTTGTGATTGTTTAAATTTAAACGAGGATATTTGCTTATCGTTTCTCTCACGATAACTGCAGATGTCCCAAAAGTGGCGCATTTAAAACGGTTTTGACTGAAAGGAAGAAAATAAATGCTTGAAGATGAAAATATCTCATTGAAAAATAAGATCTCAGAGCTGAAGGAACGCCTGAATCAGATCTATTCGCAATCCGCCATTGAGGCCAGTAAGAGTAAAGCTTTTGAAAGCGAGTTTTCCTTGTATTTAAAGGCTTGTGAACATGCTCAATCTGAACGAATGGAGGGCATCAGGCTTCAACAGGATGCTACAAAATTTGGGTTGGCCGTTCTGACTCTCGTTTTGACATTTGCGATATACATATTCAATATACACATTCTTCTCGGTATGCTTGTTCTCCTAGGATTTGGGGTCATTTCGTGCGGGTTTATGTATTTGCTTTTGGCCGGAGAAATACGGATAGCCAAGGCAAGAGAGTATTGCCTTGAATTAGAAGCACACTTTAAACGGTATCGTTGGTCTACGCAACAGAATGAAGCACTTTCTTTACCAGTAATTCCACTGTGGGAAGAATACGGAAGCAAATGGGAGAGAGATTTGTTTGCTGAAGGTCCTTATGGAAAAACAGCTACCTATGCACCATTTCGCATTTCAATGACATTGACAGATTTGCTAGCCTTTGTCTATCTCACTTACGCTTACATCGCTCATAGATCTGAGCTCTCATGGATTACCATGATAATCGGCTGTATCGCATGGGTTATGGCAGTTACCGTGCAGATGCTTCTTGTAAATACGATAATCAATAAAGTTGGTAGGAGACTCGCTAGGGGGAAAGAAACACTGGAGGAATATAGCAAGAAGGGTATCGATTGGCAGCCCGACACGTGGGGCAATATCCTCAGGCTTTTTCTTGCCCTCGATATAATCTTCCCGAAAGAAATTAAGAAAGAAAAGAATTGACTAGCAAATCAGTTCCTGTGACAACCAACATGGTTTGCTCCAGTATGTTTGTTCGGCCCGGAAGAGGCAGAGATTTTGCGTATATTTCCGGCAAGCCTGCGTGAAAAGGTGAATCACCACTGCTTGTTCAAAGACACACTTGTCGCAACGATGACTTCTCGATTTCCATTTTTTGCAAAACTCGTCTCACTTTCGTACAAGCCAATAGAATCGAAAGGAATACCATGGACACCGATAAAGAACCCCTTGACTGACTGTAAGGTAGCAGTTGTGACAACAGCGGGGGTGCATCATAAAGATCAGAAGCAGTTTAACATGAAAGATCCAAAGGGGGATCCCACGTTCAGAGTGATCGATATAACAAAGCCACTGGCCAGCCTCATGATTACGCATGACTACTATGACCATGCCGATGCTGACAGGGACATCAACATTGTATTTCCCGTTGAGAGGCTCAAGGAATTTGAACGCGAAGGGATAATAGGCAAGGTGGCGGATGTGCATTATGGCTTCATGGGTCATATACTGTTCCCACATATTGAAACCCTCATCAATGAAACTGCCCCAGAAGTTGCCAAGCGTCTAAAAGCAGATGGGGTCGACGTAGTGCTGCTGACACCAGGCTGAGGTATCTGTAATCAGGCCGTCGGACTGATACAGAGAGTAATTGAGACAACAGGCATTTACACCATAGGCATCTCCTTGGTGAGAGAGTATACCGAGAAGGTGAGACCACCAAGGACCATTTTTCTCAGATGGCCATTTGGCCATCCCCTTGGTGAGCCTTTTAATTTTAGTCAACAAAGGGCTGTGCTCGCCGAGTCTTTTAAGGCCCTTTATACAATTGATAAACCAGGTGAGATTATCGATATCCCCTTCAAGTGGAGACGACACAAATACGACAAGGATAGCGCGCAAACACTAAGAAACTTGGGAGTATAAAAAGCTGTCTTAGCTATCTATGAACGGACCACACCCTACTTTCCGATTGTTAAAGCCCTTCCGAAAAAGGCGATCTTTCTTGAAATAAGAAAGAACTGGGGCTACTGGGCATTGATACAGGAATTGTATTTGCGGTAGGTATCGTCATGGTGTTTTTGTCGAAAGTGAAGGGCTAGTCTAGTGAGGCAAGCCTGAGGCAACGGCTTCCTTTACATCTGCTTTCAAGGTGAGGGTTGCCTTCGGCGTGTGAGGGTCGTTACTCAGAATATCGACCGTTTTTATGAGCATACCTTTTTTCTGGGCAGTATCAATCTTTACGGTTATTCTGCCTTTTTCATTCGGCTTGAGATGGCTCGAACTAGCCATAGCGGCGGTACATCCTCAAGAGGGCATTAATTTCGAGATGACGAGATCTTCATTTCCGGAGTTGACGAAGTCAAAAACATGCTCTAATTGTGCCCCTTGCTCAACTACTCCGAAATCATGTGTTTCGCTTTCAAACACAATAGAAGGTTGGGCATAAACCAACGCAGGCAGCAAAACGATCAAAGTCACAATAACTAGTTTCATTTATGAATTATACTCTAATTGACCGAAGTTGATCAAGAAAATTATTGGATGACCAATAATTTGATGAGGGATTCGAGAAATGGCTTTTTGGAAGCCTTGACACCGGGGCATGCTGGATAGCCGAATTTGAAAGATGCTCATTTCTCATTTTTGAGCCGCATGTCTCAGTTAGCGCTGTTTTTCTACCATCATCTCCTGTGATTAGAGCGACTGAGGGGTAGTGGAGAAAAACAAAAATTCCCAAGGGGAAGGGGAAAGGGAGCGGTTCAGTCAAGCCCGCAAGCCCTATGGGGGCATTTATGGCAGTCTTGATGGGTTCGCGATCCTTTCCTATCATTTTCGTTTTTGCCGAGAGAGGCGCGCTGTTGACTTCAAATGCGCAAAGCCACCCTTTTGAACGTTCTATCAATTACCAGTTGGAACAAGCATTCATGCTTACTGCGAGATAATGGAATTGAGAATTTGTCTTGCCCGGTGATCATCCGGTTTACTTTTTAGTCCCAATTCAAATTGTCTTCTTCCCATGTCTTTGGAACCATTGTTCAGGTAGATGAGTCCAAGATTAAAACGGGCCTCTGCCCAATTCGGCTTCAGCCTCAATGCGATTTG